>JAEYXC010000203.1 GCA_023428655.1 Bacillota bacterium
TATATCCCTTTCCTTTTGTTTGCGACCTAATTTGCTTTATATCTAACAAATGATTGGTTGTACTGGAATTTTAGCACATTTTGCAGGAATATACAATTGATGAATCTTCGAATTGTTTTTTTTTCAAATATCGTGTAAAATAATAGTTCGTAGTGTCAAATTTATGAGCAGGTTCCATGCTCCTTACATTATAAATTTAACTGTTTTTAAGCCTAACAAGGCACGGAGGTATCAATGAGTATATTAAATGTTACAAATCTAAGTCATGGGTTTGGTGATAGAGCCATCTTTCATGATGTATCCTTTCGCCTTCTCAAAGGAGAGCATATCGGATTAATCGGTGCAAATGGAGAAGGTAAGTCAACCTTTATGAATATCGTAACAGGCAAGCTTATGCCGGATGAAGGAAAGGTAGAATGGTCCAAGCATGTCCGTGTTGGATATCTTGATCAGCATGCCATCCTGGAAAAAGGGATGACACTGCGTAATGTTCTTCAATCCGCCTTTGCACATCTCTTTGAATTAGAGGAAAAGATGAATCAGATCTGTGACACCATGGGGGAAGCTGAGGGGGATGCCTTAAATGATATGATCGAAGAGCTTGGGACAATCCAGGAGCTCTTAGCGATGCATGACTTCTATATTATTGACAGTAAGGTTGAGGAAATTGCCCATGCCTTAGGACTGGATGATATTGGTCTGGATAACGATGTTACAGACTTAAGTGGCGGCCAGAGAACGAAGCTTCTGTTGGCAAAGCTATTATTGGAGAAGCCGGACATCCTCTTACTTGATGAGCCTACCAATTATCTGGATGTTGTTCATATAGAATGGTTAAAGCGTTATCTGACAGAATATGAGAATGCCTTTATTCTGATTTCCCATGACATTCCCTTTCTTAACAGTGTGATAAACATTATCTATCATATGGAGAATCAGGAATTAAACCGCTATGTGGGAGATTATGATAAATTCTTAGAAGTATATGAAATGAAAAAAAGACAGCTTGAGGCTGCCTATAACCGCCAGCAAAAGGAAATCGAAGAGCTTGAGGATTTTGTTGCCCGGAACAAGGCAAGGGTATCCACACGTAATATGGCTATGTCCAGACAAAAGAAATTGGATAAGATGGATGTGATTGAGCTTGCCAAAGAAAAGCCAAAGCCGGAATTTAATTTCAAGGAAGCACGTGCAGCCAGCAGATATATCTTCCAGACCGAGGATCTGGTCATCGGCTATGACGAACCTCTTTCCTCCCCCTTAACCCTTTCCATGGAACGCGGGGATAAGATTGTCCTTGTCGGAGCCAATGGAATCGGAAAGACCACCTTACTTAAGAGTATCCTGGGTCTAATCCCCTCCATCAGTGGCAAGGTTACCCTCGGTGATTACTTAAGCATCGGTTATTTCGAACAGGAAATGGGCCCCAGCACGAATACCTGTCTGGAAGAGCTTTGGAAGGAATTCCCCGGCTACACTCAGTATGAGGTTCGATCCGCTCTTGCAAAATGTGGTCTTACAACGAAGCATATCGAAAGTCAGGTAAGAGTTCTAAGCGGTGGTGAGCAGGCAAAGGTGCGCCTGTGCAAGCTGATCAATCGTGAGACTAATATTCTTCTGCTCGACGAGCCGACAAACCATCTGGATGTGGACGCCAAGGAAGAATTAAAGCGTGCCCTGAAGGCCTTCAAGGGAAGTATTCTCTTGATCTGCCATGAGCCTGAGTTCTATGAGGATGTAGCAAATAAGGTATGGGATTGCAGTAAGTGGACTACCAAGATATAAGTAATGATTATAAGGCTGCGAAGAATGTATCTTCACTGATGACTTGCATGAGCTTTCGGACCTCATTTGCAAGGCCACCAGCTTAAATACACCCTTCTGCAGCCTTTGGTAACAGTTAATATATCAAATGTATTCGCACTTTTTGGTGGTAGGTACGAAAAATTATGATCATCCATTGCGATTTCTTTTCTTATATATTTACAATTATATCACTTCAATATATTTAGTAGTTCAGTGATATGGGTTATCCTGTAGTCTGCTTGATCTCAAAGCCTAAATATCGTAATCGCTCACCATATATCTGTGCGTAATTCGGACGATATTCAATCAAGGTATCACTGACATCAAAAAGGATTGCTTCATAATCCACCGTTAAAATATCCCCTCTACTCTTTATCTTATAAGGACCTTATATCCTTCCAAAGGTTCCTGATCGAATCTCCTTAAAAGCTTGTTCCAGTTCGTCGCTGGAATTCATAACGATGGGACCACCCCAGGCAATCGGCTCATGCAGTGGCTTACCGGCGAGTACAAACATACGCAGAGGCTGCTTACCGGCGGTAATGATAAGCTCTTCTCCCTTTTTGAAAAGAACAGCCCGCTTTGAAGTTAGGAGCTGCTTCTCTTCTCCTCCAAAATATCCCTCACCGCTAACAATATAAACAAATACCGTATCCTCCGGGGTCGTAGCAATTTCCCAGGTATATGCCTGCTCAAGTGATACATCCAAAAAGGTTGCCTTCACATAATCACCCTGGGTTGCTCCTTCCCGTCCTTTATAGCTTCCTGCAATGATACCAACCTTGCATCCCTCCTCCTTTACGACGGGTATGATATCCTCAGAAAGATCACGATATTGTGGAGGTACCATCTTAGATTTCTTCGGTAGATTTAGCCATACCTGAACTCCCAGCATTCGTTCCGAGGGCTGTGGCATCTCCTGATGAAGGATCGCTTTTCCTGCGGTCATCCATTGACAGCCTCCATCCCGGATAGTGCCCTTATTCCCCATACTATCCCCATGCTCAATCCGACCATGAATCAGATAGGTTATGGTCTCAATTCCCCGATGGGGATGCCAAGGAAATCCTTTCACATAATCCTTCGGATCCAGTGAGTCAAAAGCATCCAACATCAGAAATGGATCAAAGTCATATACATTGGAATATCCGATAACTCGAATCAGCTTTACTCCTGCTCCATCCGTCTGAGCAGATCCGGTTACAATCTTACTAATCTCCCGTGCACTCATAAGTACTCCTTTCCAATCACTATGTTTTTAAGAAGCTTCCAGATACCCTTATTCTCTTTCAAAACTATCATTGGTACTACTACTTATGCTTTTAAATCGGGTCCATCTTGGGTCCAGTCATCATTTTCTTCCATATAATACTATACTATCCTATTTCTCTGCCTACTGCAATGATTACAAAGAAATTTTAAACCTTTATTATAAAGCAGAAAAGGAAGTGGAATAGGTCTCCCAGCTAATACTGTACTGGGGCGCCATTTCCGCTTCCTCTCTTCGATCGTAGCCTATCGGCTCTCGTTATATTACTTTTAACTATGTTCTACGAATGAACTCCGTTTTGCATTTCGGACATGTAATCGCTATCTTTCCTTTACCACGGGGTACACGTATGGTCTGTTTGCATTTGCCGCAGGTATAGTATTTGTGCGTTTTTGTTCCCACCAGCCACAATTTCAGATGGTTTAGCTTATGTTTGAAATTACCGAAATATTTCATATAAGCCATATTTTCCTTGTATCTTTTCTGAATATCCCTGGAAAATGTTCTGTATAATACGTAAATGATTGGAATATAGGCGATTATTACAAGACCATTCAGTCCGGTAAGGG
Source organism: Bacillota bacterium (assembly GCA_023428655.1). Lineage (GTDB taxonomy): Bacteria > Bacillota > Clostridia > Lachnospirales > Lachnospiraceae > Mobilitalea. Next base: position 3,646 of record JAEYXC010000203.1, read on the forward strand.
TTGTAATAACGGATAAGAGTAAGGATAAAATAATCAAAGCCCTTGTGAACTGATCAACGCCATACCTTCCGATCATAAAGTTGCGAAAACGATTCATTCTATACCCTCCAAGTAGTCAAAATTTTTATCGTAGTTTTGTTCCATCAATTAATCAACGTCACTGTAACATATCATACTATATCTTTTGCCCTTTTCCAATTAAAAATATATAAAGTTTCATAAATATTTTATCACAGGGAGTAAACTTTTAAATGATATGGGAGCATCTTCGGTTCGGATGTAACAACGCATCGATAAAGCGTTCCTTCCATTCAGGTGTATTCCACGCAATATGCTGGCCAATCCAAAAAAATAGGCGCCTGTCTTAACAGTGCGCCTATGTATTTTGGGGAAATCATCCTATTAGAGGATTGATATCCCACCTATATTCATTGTTGATTGCCCGACTACCAGCTCCGCCTCAAAGGTCCTTCGTCCGCGTATGACCTTACCGTCAATGATATCAAAGAGGATTCGAATGGTCTCCTGGGCCATCTCCTCAACAGGCTGGCGAATCGTAGTAATGGAGGGATTGTAATAAAAGGATATATCCATACCATCATAGCCTGAAATCGAATAATCCTCCGGTACCCGTTTCCCCAGCTCAAAGATTGCCTTACTGGATCCCACGGCCATACTATCGGATATCGCAAAAATTGCGGTACAATCTATATTACTACTGACTAGTTCCTTCGTAACCTCATAACCATATTTCATGGAGAAGGTATCCATGGTGTCATCCTTCTTATATCGAACCAGCTTCTCATCAAAAGGGATCTGATTATCCACCAAAGCCTTCATATATCCTTCAAGACGAGTCTTACCGATACTCTCATCATCCGGAGGTGCAGAGATAATCGCTATCCTTTTATGTCCAAGCTTACAGAGGTAATCCACCATCTTATAGCTCTCAACGAAGTCATCTACAGCAACAATGGAATAGCTCTCTTTGTCGATCTGCTCGGACACACCACCGGTACTTAATATGAAGGGTACCTTCATCTTACACAATTTATCCTCGGAATGAGAAAAATATCCGCCAAGGAATACAATTCCCTTCAGTCTCTTCTCCTTTTCGAGTAATAAAGCAATGTCAATCTCATCCTCCTGTTCTTCTACACGATGTAAAAGAAAGGAGTATTTTTTGTCCTGTATCTCCCTCTCGAATACCTTAAGCATATTGTTATAGAAGGGGTTACTGATACCCTTAATCAATACCGCAATTGTATTGGATTCGGAGCGCTTTAGGTTACGAGCACTGTTATTCGGAATATAATTATTATCCTTTATAGCTTGCATTATTTGATTTTTTGTCTCTTCATTGATATCGGGGTGATTATTAATTGCTCTCGATACCGTACTGACGGCTACACCGCAAATCCTTGCTATATCTTTAATTGTTGTTTCCATTGTTATTCATCCTCAGCAATGCATCACTTTTACACCTTAAAGCATTATAACAATCTGAACACAAAAAAGCAATGTATTCTCTAAATTCTTCCATAAAGTTTCACGATATCCTTTATCCTAGTTAGTATATCTTCTGTAAGTTCTCCGTCCTTCATACGCCATCTCCAGTTATTGCCTAAGGTGGAGGGGATGTTAATTCTAGCTTCGGAACCCAATCCCAGAAAATCCTGCACTGGTACAATACATAGCTTTGCCACACTTTGTTCGGCTAATCTTATGAAATCCCAATGGAGCATCTTCTCATCCTTCTCACTACGATTAAGGTAGGCCAAAGCCATGGCTCTATCCTCTTTATTGATATTATGAAACCAACCAAGAATGGTATCATTGTCATGAGTGCCTGTGTAAACAATGCAATTTTTATCGTAATTGTGTGGGAGGTAATCACTTTCCTCTCTTGAGTCAAAGGCGAATTCCAGAACCTTCATACCCGGGTATCCGGTCTTCTTAAGCAGGTCCTTCACGCTTTCCGTGATATAACCAAGATCTTCGGCAATAATGTCCACCTTGCCCAGCTTATTTTCGATGGTCTTAAATAATTCGATGCCGGGGCCCTTTTCCCAATGTCCGTTCACTGCAGTGTCATCACCGTAAGGAATGGAATAATATTCATCAAACCCTTTAAAATGATCAATGCGAACCACATCATACCAAGTAAAACAATAAGCGATACGACTTAACCACCACTCATACCCTGTGGTGTGATGAACCTCCCAGCGGTACAGAGGATTACCCCAAAGCTGACCGGTACTCGAGAACGCATCCGGCGGGCATCCTGCAACCGCCACCGGATTCTGCTTCTCATCCAGCTGAAATAGCTCCGGATGGGCCCAGGTATCCGCACTGTCGAAGGCCACATAAATTGGAAGATCACCGATAATTTTAATTCCGTTTTTGTTAGCATAGTTCTTTAGTTTATTCCATTGCTTGGTAAATAAGTACTGAATATATTTATAGAATTCTATGTCGTTTTTAAGGGTTACACGGTAAGTCATCATTGCATCGGCTTTACGGAGCTTAATCTCCTCCGCCCATTCACTCCAACTGAGTCCATTGAAGGAATCCTTAATTGCCATATAGAAGGCATAATCCTCAAGCCAATATGCATTTTGCTCCGCAAAAACCGTAAAATCCTTATCCACTCCGATATTACTTCGATCATAAGCCTTCCTAAGCATTTGAAACCTGGAAAGGTATATCTTCTCGTAATCGATATATCTGTTGTCATTACCAAAGTCGTAGCTTTCGCACTCCTCTCTGGTTAACAACCCCTCTTCGATCAGTTGATCCGGGTCTATGAAATATGGATTTCCCGCAAAGGTCGAAAAAGACTGGTAAGGTGAGTCCCCGTAGCCCGTTGGTCCAATAGGCAATATCTGCCAGAATTTTTGCCCCGACTTCTTCAAGGAATCGATGAAGTCATAAGCACTTTTTGAAAAAGAACCAATGCCATACCTTGAAGGAAGACTAGCAATTGGTAAAAGCATTCCACTTCCACGCATAATGTCACTTCCTTTATCTTTCATTATAGATCATATGTTAAATACAAATTATATAGACAAAGACTTTCCATAACTCAACTTTGAAGTCTTCACTTTATCCTTTTACTGCGCCTGCGACTACACCTTCAATGATATATTTCTGGCAGGTCAGATAAAAAATTACGATGGGGATAATTGCCAACACCAGCATCGCCATCATTGCTCCCATATCGATGGAACCATAACCACCCTTCAGATATTGAATCGCGATGGGAATGGTCTTATATTCTGTTCCGATAACCAGGTAAGGCAACAGATAATCATTCCAGATCCACATTGTATTCAAGATTCCGACCGTAACAGCAATTGGCTTCAAAACGGGTAAAACCAC
>JAEYXC010000207.1 GCA_023428655.1 Bacillota bacterium
GGGATAATTATCCCTTAAATCCTTTTTATCCGTAAAGGGAAGCCTTTTCAGATCCTCTAAGCTCCTTATATCCCCCGGTTCAAGCCCCACCTCTTCCATCTTTGCCCGGTAAGCCGGTACTTTATCATATACTCTTGCTACCGTCTCCTGCAATCTCTGTAGCTGAAGCACCTCCATTTCCTTTCTAGAAAGTGTTTCTTCCTTCGCCCAAATCATACAAATCCTCCCTCCGTAGGCGGTTATCCTCCTACATACATTAAATGAAACCAGCCCCCATTACCATGGGATATTGGATATCAACCTTTTTCATTGTAAGCGCTAGTAAGAAGGGCTGTCGCTAAATGCAAGTTCAAGAGGAAGGAAAGGACAAAATGCATCCCACCCAGATAATATCTTTCTGTAAGTAATATTATCTGGTTCACGAGGGATACCTGTTGTTCTTTCCTTCTTTTTTTATACCATGCCTTATGGAACAACCCATTCCTTAAATAGTATTAATTATATTAACATCCGCAACCAGTCCACTGCATTACACCTAAGCTTCCTCAATTGATTTACTGGTATGTACCGTAACCGTCTCCTCGTAGCAGGAAAACACCTCCAAAACCTTCCTTTGCTCCAAACCAGGTGTAAGTAAGCTTACTACAGGAACTACAATTAGTCCTGCAATCATGGCAACGGCACCTGCATTAATCGGTGATGCGATATATTGGAACATGAGATTTGATACGGTTATGCCGACACCGGTTGCAAAGCTGGCCCATACTGACGCCCGGGTGGTTCGCTTCCAGTACAAGCCATATAGAAACGGTGCCAGAAAGGATCCGGCCAAGGCCCCCCAGCTAATACCCATTAGCTGAGCGATAAAGGTCGGAGGATCCAGTGCAAGTACTACGGACAGAGCAATAAATCCTACGATCAGTATTCTCATGGTAAGAATTTGCAGCTTTTCACTCATATTCTTAACCAGATTGCCTTTTATAAAGTCCAATGTCAAGGTGGAGCTTGAGGTCATGACCAGTGACGCTAGGGTAGACATAGAAGCGGATAATACTAATACGATTACAATACCAATCAATGCATCCGGTAAGGAGGAAAGAATATAAGGGATGATCGCATCAAAGGCCACTGAACCATCCGTCTTATAGATCAGCTCATTGTCATAAAGTCGTCCAAAGCCACCGAGGAAATAACAGCCTCCTGATATGATTACTGCAAAAACAGTGGATATAATGGTTCCGGATTTGATCGACTTTTCGTTCTTAATGGTGTAGAACTTATGTACCATCTGGGGAAGTCCCCAGGTTCCGAGGGAGGTAAGAATTACTACTCCAAGTAAATTAATGGGATCCGGCCCGAAGAAGGAGACATAGGCTCCCGGCATACCCCTTGTTAAGGGTACCTCACTTTCAAATTGTGCCATGCTCTTGATTGCTTCTATAAAGCCCTCATTGTTATTTAATACAGCGGCAACGACTACAATAATGCCGCCCAGCATAATTATGCCCTGAATCAAATCATTGATTGCAGTTGCCATATAGCCACCAAGAATTACGTATATTCCCGTTAACACCGCCATGGCAAGAACGCATACCCAGTAAGGAACATCAAAGGCCATACCGAACAATCTGGATAATCCATTGTATACCGATGCGGTATAGGGTACCAGGAACAGAAATGCGATGGCAGAGGCTACAATCCGAAGCGCCTTACTGTCATATCTGCTACCGAAAAAGTCGGGCATCGTAGTTGATTTAAGGTGATGTGTCATAACTCGGGTTCTTCGTCCTAATACAATCCATGCCAATAAGCTTCCTATAACCGCATTGCCTATCCCAATCCAGGTAGCTGATATTCCATATTTCCAACCAAACTGTCCTGCATAGCCAACAAAGACCACCGCTGAGAAATAGGTGGTTCCATAGGCAAATGCCGTTAGCCATGGACCGACCGCTCTACCCCCTAACACAAAATCACCAACACTTGTGGTATGCTTTCTTGCATAGATACCTACCATAATCATGATGGTAAAAAAAACAACCAAAAACACCACTTTTATTAACATACCTTCGCCCTCTCTCCCATTTCTTTAACCCTTCAACGCTTCAACGCTTTAAAGCATTGCACATTAAAGCAATGATACCAAATATTAGGAGGAGTGTCAACATTAAATTCGTTTTCTTTGTTAATATTTTTACAAAGTATGAGTAAAAAAGGACCCGGTATAAGTGAACCCTCCTTCATAAATTAGATTTTTGAGTCTAATTTTAAGAGGAGAACTCACTATACCAGGTCTATCTCAATTTGCTTGTTTCTGCGTTGTATTACATCAATATTGGTATCTCTTTATTATATTCATCAAGGAATTATCACAAGGTAATTACTTGATAGATTGCAAACAAGGATAAAAGAGTCGCTAAGGGTATCAAAATAATAAATTTTGCATGCTTGGTTTTATGGCGAAAGATGTACATCCCAAGCATGGAGCCCGGACCACCGCCAAGAAAGGCAATGATTAGGAGCGTCTTCTCCGGAATACGCCAGGCCTTTGCCCTTGCCCTCTGCTTATCGATCCCCATGATAACAAATCCAATAAGACTCAACAGGCCGAAATACCCCAAGGCCAGATAATTTAAATACTCCATAGTACTATTTCTCTTCCGGAAGGGAAATATCTATCCCCAATTCCTTCAGCTGCTTATCATCAACCAAATTCGGGGCGTCCGTCATGAGACAGGATGCATCCTTCACCTTAGGGAAGGCAATCACATCACGGATACTATCCTCTTTTGCCATCAGCATAACCAGACGATCCAATCCATAAGCAAGACCAGCATGGGGCGGAACACCGTATTTGAACGCATTTAAGAGGAATCCAAAGCGTTCGTAGGCTGCGTCCTTTGTAAAGCCAAGCACCTCAAACATCTTCTCCTGTACATCACTCTGGAAGATACGAACGGAGCCGCCTCCTACCTCCGTACCGTTTAAGGTGATATCATAAGCCTTTGCTCTGACCTTACCCGGGTCCGTATCCAATAAATGAAGGTCCTCATCCATGGGCATGGTGAAGGGATGATGCTTTGCGGTGTATCTTCCCTCTTCCTTGGAATACTCCAATAACGGGAATTCGGTAATCCATAGGAACTTATACTCGTCCTTATGAAGAAGTCCCAGATTTTTCGCGATTTCAACTCTAAGTGCACCGAGAGCTGCAAATACGGTATCATCCTCATCTGCTGCAAATAATAAGAGGTCTCCCGGCTTTCCATCCATAGCGGCAGTCAGTGATTTCAGCTCCTCCTCGGTTAAGAATTTTGCAAAGGAGGATTTATAGGTTCCACCTGCCTCAATAGCCAGATAAGCAAGTCCCTTAGCACCATAATCCTTAACGAAGTCAACTAAAGCATCAATCTTCTTTCTCGGCATCTCTCCTTGACCGGATACATTGATACCGCGTACCGAGCCACCCTTTTCCAGCGCACCGGTAAACACACTGAAGCCGCAATTCTTTACCACCTCAGACACATTCTTTAATTCCAGCCCAAAGCGAATATCCGGCTTGTCGGAGCCAAAGCGTTCCATCGCTTCTGCATAGGTCATTCTTTGAATCGGCAGCGGTATCTCAATCCCGATGCTTTCCTTGAACATTCTATGCAATAGACGCTCATTAACACGAATTACATCATCCACATCTACAAAGGATAATTCCATGTCAATCTGCGTGAATTCCGGCTGTCTATCAGCACGAAGATCCTCATCACGGAAGCATTTTACGATCTGGAAATAACGATCATAGCCCGCTACCATCAACAGCTGCTTAAATAACTGTGGTGATTGAGGCAGGGCGAAGAAATTACCGGGATGTACACGGCTGGGTACTAAATAATCTCTTGCACCTTCCGGCGTACTCTTTGTAAGCACCGGTGTTTCAATCTCCAAAAATCCCTCCTCCGCAAGAAACTGACGGGTTACGGTGGCAACCTTACTGCGTAATATCATATTCTTCTGTAGATCCGGTCTTCTTAGATCTAGATAACGATATTTTAATCGTAATTCTTCCTTCGTCTTTGATTCTTCTTCAATCTGAAAGGGAGGTGTCTCTGCTTCGGAAAGGATGCGCAGCTGTGTCGCACGGATTTCGATGTCACCCGTTGCAAGATTTGCATTGACCGCTCCTGCACGAGCCTCTACCCTACCGACAATTGCTACTACGAACTCACTTCGTAGCTTCTCCGCCTTAGCGAAATTCTCACCGCCGCAGTCACTCTCTTCAAATATAATCTGTAATAAACCGGAACGATCTCTTAAATCCACAAAGATAATTCCGCCTTTATTTCTGCTCTTTTGTACCCATCCCATAACGGTTACCGTCTCACCTATGTTTTTATTTGAGACCTCCGTACATCTGTGGCTTCTCTGTAAGCCCTTCATTGCTTCTGCCATCGCTTTTTCTTTCTCCTTTGATCGCTAGCCAAATTGGTTTTTTTCAATTTCAATGCCTTTCATTTTAAAGCATTTTAACTAATCTGTCCATAATTATTTGAACCCTTAGTCCATCTGAAAATCAACACACTTACGGTTGCTGACGAAGGGCTTAACATAATTCGTACCAACTCTGACATGCTCCGGATGAACAATATAAGCCTCAAGAGCAGCTTCACTTTCAAATACACTATCCAGTACCAAGTCTGCATCAGAGGAGGATAGCTGTTCACAATACAGCTTTATCGAAACGATTCCGGGTATCAAATTAATTAAATTCTCCAATTCCTTCTTCATGTCCAAGGCATGCTTTCTATTTTCTTCTGCGCTAAAGCCCTCTGCATAATTCCAAGATACAATGTGTCTTACCATATTAATACCAACCTTTCTTATCTTTATTTAGTTATATCTTTTCGGGAAGCCTCTCACTAATCCATCACTGCGTCTTCCTAATATACATCAAATAACGCTTTAAGATTTCCTCTTATGCCATAGGATTTTTCTTAACAATCCTTTGTTTCCTTTCTTATTCTATCATTAGTACCATTGTAGAGCAAGTAAAATGACAAGCCATAGACCTGATTAAGTACATAAAATGCTTCCTCTACCCTTGAAGCATTTTAAAGATGGAGTAGGCCATATTATCAAGGGATGACTGTCGTTCCACCGCTCCGATATTAAATGCTACCTTAGGCATTCCATACACTACAGAGGACTTTTCATCCTGCCCTAAGGTATGTGCTCCCATTTTCCTCATGGACATCAGACCTTTGGCTCCGTCATAGCCCATTCCGGTCAATATAACTCCTACGGCATTCGCTCCGACTTCTTTGGCCACGGATTCAAAAAGAACATCCACAGAGGGACAATGCCCATTGACTTTTTCCCCCTCAAAGCACTCAATCTTATACCTGCCGGCAATATGACGAAGCCTCATATGTCGGTCTCCCGGAGCAATGAAGACATGCCCTCGTTCCACAATATCTCCGGTCCTCGCTTCTTTTACGGTCAGGCTTGTCTCACTGTTCAGCCTCTCTGCAAACATACGAGAAAAGTTGGAGGGAATATGCTGTACAATTACAATACCCGGGGTATCCACGGGCAGGCTTTTTAAAATCTGATAGATTGCCTCCGTCCCTCCGGTGGATGCACCTATGGCTATTATTTTACCCTTGCCCACAGACTCGCTACCCACGATTCCTTTCTCCGGTGCACCGGACCCGACACGTAGTACCTTTGCCTTCGCAGCAATTTTTATCTTCATAATCAGTTCATTGATAAAGTTTTCAACATTATTTACTTTCGATAGGTCAGGTTTACCGACAAAGTCCACAGCGCCTGCATTCATTGCATCAAATACCGTACGTGAGGTAGAGCTGACCACAATAATTGGCAATGGATACTGGGGCATCAGTCTTTTGATAAAATCAATACCGTTCATTTTCGGCATCTCTACATCACAGGTCATTACATCCGGTTTTGTCGATATGATTTTATCTCTTGCTTCATAGGGATCATTGGCAGTGGCAACGACCTCTATATTCGGATCCGAGGATAGTCCTCTTAACAGTACCTCGCGAAACAGAATACTATCATCGACGATAAGAACTCTGATTTTATTTAACATAGAGTACACACCTCACCTATATTTTTCTGTAGACTGCCGGTTGTATATATTTAAATCTTGTTTCCTCTCGATTGAGGGATTCAGAATGCCCGATAAACAGGTACCCTCCGTATTCCAATAAATCATAGTACTTATTGATCAAGGTGTTTTTTGTTTTCTCATCAAAATAGATCATTACATTTCTGCAAAATATAACATGGAATTTTCTTTTAAACGGAAACACCTGCTCCATTAGATTGAACTTACGAAAAATCACCTCATTACGAATCCGATCAATAAAAGCGGATTCCTCCGGATTGATTTTTGTAGTGTAGGTCATACGCCATTTGGCCGGAAGCGTATCCATCTCTTTATTCGGATATACCCCCTTCTTCGCCTCCTCCAAAACTCTGCCGGAGATGTCAGTGGCAAGAATCTTTGTATCCCAGAGTGGCTTCTCCTTACCAAAGTACTCATCCAAAAGCATAGCTAGTGTATAAGGCTCCTCCCCACTGGAGCAGCCCGCACACCAGATCCGTAAATCCTTGTCCGTTGTCTTTGAGGAAAGGTACGGAAGAACAACCTCTTTAAAATATGTAAAATGATCTGCTTCCCTCATAAAGAAAGTATGATTTGTTGTTATTTTATCCAGCATACCGGATACTGCCATACCGGTCTTATCTTGAATGATATATTGATAATATTCGGAAAAGTTATGAAAGCCCTTTTGTAATAATTCATTTTGAAGTCTGCCAATTACCAGGGTTTCCTTTTCCGGCTTTAAATAAATACCATAATTCGCCTTAATAAAGGCTGCTAATTGATCAAACTCTTTTTTTGTTATCGTTATCACGGACAGCTCTCCTTCGATCACAGTTGATTAACCGAGTACTATTGTAATATTTTCTTGAGGGTTTGTACGACATGCTCCTCTTTAAAGGGCTTTACTATGAAGGATTTTGCTCCATGTTGAATTGCTTCCATGACCAGATTCTCCTGCCCCATAGCGGAAACGATAACAATCCTTGCTTCAGGGTCATATGCGATTATTTCCTTTAATGCTTCAAGCCCGGTCATCTCGGGCATGGTGATATCCATGGTTACCAGATCCGGCTTCAGCTCCTTATACTTCTTTAATCCAACCAGACCGTTTTCTGCTTCACCTACGACCTCAAATTCATGCTTTACAAGAATATTCGTTATAGCCATCCTCATAAATGCCGCATCATCAACTATCAATATTCTCTTCATACTACTCTCCTTATATCATCGCTGTAAGCAACAATTTTATTTTCTTTCGAGGCATCATATTTTATAGGAATAATATCTCATTTGAGATATTTCATAATTATAGTAAATAAGTACCAATTTGTCAATATAAGATACCTATTGTCGAACCTGCAAAACCGGCGGAACACACCTCACTCAAGGATAGGGAGGCTACTCATTCTTGCATTTGTGAAGCGAGCTATTATGCCGGGATTTGGATAGATGGGAAGCCTCATGAAAGAAAACAAGGAAAGATATACACACCAGTGTATTATCCTTCCTTGATCATTACTAATATGGTAAGAAAACTACATAAAAAATTCCGTCAGCTGATCCAAGGCAACCTCAACCTGTTCCCCGGACTCCATATTCTTTACATTCACTTTATTGTTCTTAAGCTCATCCGCGCCAATGATTACAGTGTTTCTAGCTCCGATTTTATTCGCATATTTCATTTGTGCCTTCACACTTCGATCCATGTAATCCGTCTCAACGATGACACCGGCAGCTCTTAGCTTCTGCACCAGCTTATAAGCCGATGCTCTTGCTTCTTTACCGAGAATACCCACATAAAGCTCTACCACCGGCTCTGCTTCAAGACTAACCCCTTCCGCTGCCAGCTCATTAATGATACGTTCGATACCAAAGCCAAAGCCCACAGCAGGAATATCCTGCTTCTCGTCGATCTCATGAATCAGATTATCATATCTGCCACCGCCACACAAGGTAAAGCCTTCTTCATTAACGAACTCAAATACCGTCTTTGTATAATAATCCAAGCCTCTTACAATTCCGGTATCCACCACATAAGAAATACCTAACTCCTCTAGCAGTCCCTTTAGTTCATCAAAATGTGTCTGACACTCGTCATCCAGATATTCAATGGTTCTCGGTGCATCCTTCACGATGGTCTTACAGGTAGGAACCTTACAATCAATAACACGCAGGGGATTCTTTAGCATTCTTTCTCTGCAGGTAGGGCATAACTGAGCCTCATGCTGTCTCAGATAGGAAAGGAGGGCTTCATTATAGGTCTTTCGACAATTGCCGCAGCCAATGCTGTTAATGTGGAGGGAGGCACCCTTCATGCCCAACTCCTTCATGAATTCTGTCAATAGGGAGATCAATTCCACTTCAGCCAGAGGACTTGCCGAGCCCAAGAATTCGATGCCAAACTGGTGATGCTGACGAAGTCTTCCGCTTTGGGGGTTCTCATAACGGAAGGCCTGAGTAACATAGAAGAGCTTGGTCGGCTGACTTTCCGCATATAAGCTGTTCTCCAGATAAGCACGTACGGCTCCGGCGGTTCCTTCGGGCTTTAAGGTTATGCTTCTGTTTCCTTTATCATCAAAGGTATACATTTCCTTCTGAACCACATCCGTCGTCTCACCCACTCCTCTTTGAAACAGAATGGTATGCTCAAAGGCCGGAGTTATAATCTCCTTGATATTATGGGCCTTACAGATTTTTCTCGCAATACCCTCGATTATGGTACGCTTATGCATATTAGAGCCGTACCAATCCTGGGTTCCCTTGGGTCGTTGTGTTATCATATTGTCCTCCGTTCTACTAATAGATAGATTAAGTAAATTCCTTTATATCAAAAATCATGGTCTTCCTAAAGTTTATCAATATTCTCCTCAAGGAATACCTTCTTTCTCAGGATCATTTCATCAATACGATTAATGTAATCCATAACACTCTTCACATTATCCACTCGTTCCAAGCGATTCTCTTTATGAAAAACAAACTTGGACATTCCGCCGGCACCTAAAGCTAGGATTGTCTGCTTCTCCTCCATGATTAGGATATTGTATAGCCCTTCCTTACCATATCTGGCATAGCCGATATTCTCCAGGTTATCCGCCATATTCTTCTGCCGATAAAGATAATACGGGAGATAATCATTCTCCTTCGCAAATTGTATGGCCAGCTGTAGCATCCTTGGAACCTCGGTGGCTTTCGTATCTGCATAATTCTCTTTCTCTGTGTTCAATCTGGCTGCCCGCTTAATCGCTAAGGTATGAACTGTAAGACTCTCCGGATTGAGCTCCTTAATCTGTTGTAAGGTATCCTCCACATCCGACGGGTTCTCACCGGGTAGACCAAGAATAATGTCCATGTTGATATTCTGATGACCAGCCTTTCTCGCCAAATGAAAGGCTTCCTTCACTTGCTCTATGGTATGCTTTCTGCCAATCAGGTCCAGGGTCCTTTGCTGCATACTCTGCGGATTAATGGAGATTCGATCAACTCCCCATTTTTTAAGTACCTCCAGCTTCTCCATGGTAATGCTGTCCGGTCTTCCTGCTTCAACGCAAAATTCCTTGACCTCGGTAAAATCAAACTGCTCCTTAACGAGCCTTAGCAATCGATCCAGCTGCTCTGCAGCTAAGGTCGTCGGCGTCCCTCCTCCAAGATAAACGGTATGGAGCTTCTTGTCCGGTAACCCATGGGCCATAGCCCTGATCTCCTTCTCTAAGGCCTCTAGGTATTTCTCTATATACTCTGCAAACTTTACTGCGGAATAAGAGGTAAAGGAACAATAGAGACAGGTACTCGGACAGAAGGGAATACCAATATAGAGACTATAACCCTTCTGATAATCCATATCATGCAGAAGCTTCAGCTCTCTTTTCGCAATGTCAAGGCTCATAGCAATCTTCTCATTACTACAAAGATATTCGCTCCTCATTCTTTGATAGATACCCGCTTCCTCTTCTCCCTGCTCCAAAAGCTCATACACCAGCTTGGTTGGTCTAATTCCGGTGAGAATTCCCCAAGGGAGTATCTGGCCGGTATGCTGATGAAGTACCTCATATAGCAACCGCTTAAATGTATTTTTGTATTCCGTTTTAGTAAGCCCGTGGGTTAGATCAAGGGTTTGACAGACGGTGGATTTGTCTTCCTTTCTCATAACAATCGTTACACGATTAGGCTGAAGTTCCAGCGTTAGCCTAAGTACAACACTGTTTTGGCTCTGCAGCTCATGGGCTCCATTAAGCTCCCCTATTTCGAACTCCTTTGAGAGCGTATCCTCCGTCGCTGAGTACACCTTGATGGTCCTTTCCGGATAAAAGGCCTTTACCAAGGGATGGACATCATTCTCATACGCTTTCTCAGATAGTATCACTTCAATCATTTTACTATTCTCCTCCTATCCCGGATAGCCAAGATAAGAAACCATTCTTATTCATCATACCAGCTTCCGCTCAGATAGATATTATTCTCTCTCTCATATCCGATGGTGGTTGGATCACCATGTCCCGGGTATACCTTCACCAGGTCCTCTAAGCCCATCAGCTTCGTATTGATGGATTCGACTAATTGTCTGCTGTTGCCCGTAGGTAAATCTGTTCTACCGATGCTCTCAAGAAATAAGGTATCACCGCTGATTAAGATTCCGTGTCCCGGAAAATAATAGCATACTCCTCCAGCCGTATGACCGGGTGTATGAATGACCTTTATGATAAAGCCGGCCAGTTGCAGGCTTTGTCCGTCCTGTAGCAATACCTGGGGTGAGAGGCTGCATTCTCTTCGAATTTGTGAGGATGCATTCAACTGCGGATCCCCAAGAAGCTTCACCTCTGCCTCGTGAGCATGGATCGGTACCTGTGTCAGAGCCGCAAGCTCGGTAGCCGCCAAAATATGGTCAAAATGACCATGTGTGAGTAGAATCCCTTTGCACACAAGGTCATTTGCCTTCAAATACTGTTCTATTCTATCGGCTTGTTCTGCCGGATCAAATACAATTGCTTCCTTCGTCTCCTTGTTACTGACGATATAGCAGTTCGTCTGTACCATACCGAGGACAAGGGTCTTCATTACCAATTCACTCATAAATACCTCCCATATACTTTACAATTCAAAAAATGCAAAATATATATCTTAGTTCAAGAATCCTCAGAATAGTTCGTGCTGTGGATAATTTAAGCGGAAAGAACAGGGAATGAGCACCACTGTGCGAATTTCGCAGTTCTTCCCAAGGAATCTAAGTTCATTATACTTCTTTCAGGATAGTCTGTGCCAAGGATGACGCAGGCACAAACCTGGTAGTATGAAAATCCCTTTTTATTTTCATACTTATCCGGCGGTTCGCTCAATGTCCAAGATACTTTCCACGTTTCGGATCTTGGCAATGATTTCATTGAGCTGTTCCTTGCCGTTAATCTCAAAGCCAATGCTGATCGTAGCCTTCCCCTGCTTACTGGTTCGAACATTCATGGAGGTTACGTCAATCTTATTCTCGGTTAATACCTTAGAGATGTCAACCAAGACACCGGTTCGATTATTGGCATAAATTTTAATCTCAGCGCTATAAACTCCGCCGTTATCCTTACCGTCAGCAGAGACATTCCACTCAGCATCAATCAGTCTTGCGCGATCTTCCTCCGGCAGATTGATTACATTAATACAATCGGTGCGGTGGATCGAAACTCCTCGACCACGGGTAACAAAGCCTACAATCTCATCTCCCGGTACCGGACTGCAGCATCTGGAGAAACGGACCGCAAGGTCATGAATTCCTTCCACCACAATACCGCTTTTTGATTTCTTATGCGGAATACGTTCCTTAATCTCCTGAACTGCTTCGAGAACATTATCATCTGTGATTTCTTTTTTATATTTTTTCTTATATTCCTCAAGAAGCTTATTAACAATCTGGCCTTCCTTAAGACCACCATGCCCTACGGCTGCCAGAACAGAATCCCAATCTCGGAAGCCATATTTACGCATTACCGTACTCATGAATTCGGGCTTTAGTACATCGCTTAAGGTAATACTTTTTGCCTTACAATAAGAAGAAATCAGATCCTTACCCTTGTTAATATTATCTTCCTTCAGCTCTGTCTTAAACCAGTTGTTAATCTTGTTTTTCGCTTGAGTGCTCTTAACGATGGCAAGCCAATCACGGCTCGGCCCCTTAGAGTTCTGTGATGTGATGATCTCGATACGATCCCCATTTTGTATCACATAATCAATAGGCTCCAGCTTACCGTTTACCCTAGCTCCCACCATCTTATTGCCCACCGCACTATGGATCGCATAGGCGAAGTCAATGGGATTGGATCCCGTTGGCAGGGTCTTCACATCCCCCGTTGGCGTAAAGGCATATACACTTTCGGAAAACAGATCAAAATCATTCTTTATCAGACTAAGGAATTCCTTATTATCGG
>JAEYXC010000173.1 GCA_023428655.1 Bacillota bacterium
ATACTCATCCTCTCTTTCTATTGATTAAATATACTTTTGTTACGAAATACTGATTAATGTGACTTCTTCCTATTTTAACATAAACAGGAGATTATTCAAGCAATTCTTTCATTCGTTGACATTTGTAACGCGATTATGTATATTTAATACAACGTACCTGTCAACACACTCGGCTATATCACCTGAGTGTACCTTTCCTTACTGAATGACGCTAAGGATGGTAGGAAGAACCATTGCTATAACCAGTATTATTATGATAATGGTAGATACTATTTTTTTAGACTTTTTATTATAGAAATTCATGTATTTCACCTCTTTTAAATTATTTTGTTCGAAAGGTTGTGAACACTAATGGGAATCCCGGTAGCGTCCATACTAATTATAATTTTTATTCTTTGGCTTAACTATGAAATAAGGAAGGGTAAAAAAACCACACAAAAATCTCTTGACCTCTTCTGGCAGAAGGAGTACGACTCGAATCTTACCCGCCGTAAGGATATCTCCGGGCTTGATTATCTGTCCGTCACCTTAGAAAATCTTCCACTACAGGACTTTGAGGATGATACGATAAACTCATATCGTGATACCGTCTTGAAGCTATCCGAACGCAAGATGATTAATTTGTCCGGTCAGACCAATACGGAGTTAAAGTTCGAATATGGCATCGCTAATTTCAATCTGCTGTCTTCCTATGATAATAATTATACGGCCTTTGTCAGCATGCTCCAAAAATGGGCCGCACGATTGAAGGAACGCGGTTATATCTCGGAGGCGCAGGCTGTCCTTGAATTCAGTGTCTTTACCTGCAAAACGGATGTAATCCAGGCATATCGAATGCTTGCCAAAATTTATCACAGCCAAAATCGCTCGGATCAGATTACCTCTCTGATGAAAATCATTGAGCAAACCAAAATCAAAGATAAAGCTTCTCTGATAAATGAACTAAAAAACCAATGATCTAAAATCCGGTTTTGTTTATTTTACAACGTTTCCTTTATTTTATACGCTTACTAACATTCTTTTCCTTTTTATAGGGACATTCCGTCCTTAGGAAGCATTCCTCGCACTTCGGATTTCTTGCAGTACATATCGTTCTCCCCAGTGTAATAATCTGTATATTGTAGGGAATCCATTGCTCTTTCGGTAATAGCCTCATTAAGTCAAATTCGATTTTGACCGGATCCTCTTCCTTAGTAAATCCCAATCGATTGGAGATACGTTTCACATGAGTGTCCACCACAATACTGGGCTCATGAAAGATATTTCCACGGATTACATTCGCCGTCTTTCTTCCGACTCCCGCCAGATTCGTTAAGGCTTCGATATCACTGGGAACCTCTCCGTTATATTGCTCCACCAGTGTTTTGGCACATGCTATAATATTCTTCGCTTTATTCTTATAGAACCCGGTGGAATGAATGTCCTTCTCTAATTCCTCCTGCTTTGCCATAGCAAAGGCCTCTATACTGGTGTACTTTTTGAACAAATCCTTCGTCACAAGATTGACTCGATCATCGGTGCATTGTGCACTGAGTATCGTTGCTATCAAAAGCTGCCAGGGTGTCTCATGATTCAGAAATATTTTATGCTCCGTCGTATACTCCCGGTTAAGAGCGGCAATGATACGTTCCATTCGTTCCCGTTCTCTTTTTGTAATTCTGCGGCTGGACAAGCTTATCCTCCTTCCTTATTGCAGGCTTGTAACTCTGGCTGAATTTGTGATCGGATCTCTGTCACTATAATTAAATAGTATGGTATGATCCTTTCTAATCACTTTCCCCTCAGCCACTGCAGCAAATATATCAAAGGTAAAATCCTCGATGTGCACCAGCTTATGCTGCTTCCTGTATTCATTGTAAATCTCCTTGTAATTCTTCTGGCTCTGCTTTGCTGCAAACGACGGTCTGCTCTTCATATCCTCACGTAGGAATAGATCCATCAAAAGGATTTCTATGAATAGGTCCTGCCAAAGGGACTTATCAACCGAGTGGTCCCTAATCTTAGGAAGAACCTGATCCCGATAAAAATCCAACAGAATTTCGTACCGCCTTATGCGACTATGGGCCAGCATTTCCATGTGCTTCCCCTCATAGTAGCTGTAAAGCTCCTCGTATAGCCTCATGGGAGAAGAGTAGAAATGCCCCAGATAACTGATGGCTTTGGAGAACTGACCACTGTTATAGTAAATCTCTACCATTTCACAGATTCCCTTTAGCTTAAGCAGCTCCTCATAGCTTAAATCCCTTGTCAATAACACCTCATAGGGTGGATTCTCTCGATAAACGATACCGTATGCATTGCAATCCGCTTCCATAGGTGATCCCTTTAACACCTTCAGAAAGCCTAATTGCAGCTGATCCGGCATCATCTCATATACCTCCTGAAAGGATTGCTCAAAGGAATTATAACTCTCAAGAGGAAGGCCTGCAATCAGATCCAGATGCTGATGAATATTCTTCCCTTCTCTAATCCTTTCCACATTGCTCTTTAGACGCACCAAATCCATTTTACGATGAATTGCGCCGACCGTTTCCGGATTCGTAGACTGTACCCCAATCTCAAACTGTACCTGGGCCGGTCGCAGTGTAGCTAATAGAGAAATCTCATCCTCCTCCAGCAAATCCGCAGCTATTTCGAAATGAAAATTGGTTATGCCATTATCATTCTCCTTAATATATCTCCAGATTGCCATGGCATGTGCTTTATTGCAATTGAAAGTCCTGTCCACGAATTTCACCTGGGGAACCTGCTGATCCAACAGATATTGGAGCTCCTTCTTGACCAATGAAATGTCTCGGAATCGAATCCTCTTATCGACGGAGGAGAGACAGTAGCTACAAGCGAAAGGACACCCACGACTACTTTCATAATATATAATCCGATTCTTAAAATCCGACAGATCGTCATATGGAAAAGGGATATCAGCAAGTGTAAGTAATTCTCTTGGTGCCGATATCACAATCTGATTCTCCTGTCGAAAGGCAATACCGGAAATACGGTCCAGACCGGACCTATTATCCCTGTAAAACTGAATAAGCTCCAGGAAGGTTTGCTCACCTTCTCCCAGCATAAGTCCCTCAACCTCAGGATTCTTGGTCAAGCATTCCTTTGGATCATAGGACACCTCCGGACCTCCAAGCCAAAGCTTTGCCTCCGGCACTATCTTTCTCAGCTCCTTAGTGAGCCTTAGTACTATCTCGATATTCCATATATAACAAGAGAAGGCGATTACATCCGCTTTCTCCTTATAAATTCCTCTCAGGATGTCCTCTTGTGAATGGTTAATCGTAAATTCTGCTAATGAAACAGCATCCGCATAACCATGCTTTTTTGCATAAGCCCGAAGACTATGAACAGCCAGATTAGAATGAATATATTTTGCGTTAATAGCAACAAGCAGTAACCTCATCCTTTATCTCCTTTTAATATCTCACCTATCAATTCTATCATATGTATCACCTCTATCGCTACCTTATTTAGAAAAATTTAAGAAATTAACCCTTGCAGCAGACTCTTTGTTATATTCTTCCTGCTTACTTGTAGTTTACCCTTATTTCGAATGTATTTGACACTCCTTAGGGTCGGATAAAAATTAATATTTCTCGATACAATATCAATGATTACCATGTCCTCTCTGTCTAGACAGATTCGACATCCTGTGATATAGTGAAATTTAATCGAAATGGATTTAGGAGGCTAATATGTTAACGTTTGAACCAATAACGGCTGATAATATATGCAAGACATCAGAATATTTTAAGTATAAAATCAGCCGAACCAGTGATTATACCATTGGTGCCATGTATATGTGGAGAGACTTCTACCAAACAGGATTCACGATATATGATGATATGATTCTATATAAAGTAAAATTTT
>JAEYXC010000176.1 GCA_023428655.1 Bacillota bacterium
TAAAGCATCTTCCCTCGACATAGTTTTTGCTGAGGCAAAATCCGTGATTGCATTTACCTCACTGATAATCTCTACATCCTTGGGATAAGTAATCTGTGCACCGTCCTCCCAATACACCTTATAACCATTATACTCTGCAGGGTTATGACTGGCGGTGATAACGATACCGGCAATACATCCCAAGCTTCGAAGTGCAAAGGATAACTCAGGTGTTGGTCGTAGCGACCCAAACATATATGCGTGTATTCCATTTGCTGCAAGGCACAATGCGCTATCGATTGCAAATTCCGGTGACATTCTTCTGGAATCATAGGCAATCGCAACGCCTCTGCTCTCCCCACCCTGCTTCTTAATGGTATTGGCAAGCCCTTGGGTAGCTCTCCTTACCGTATAGAGATTCATTCGGTTAACACCTGCACCTAAGATACCACGTAGACCACCGGTACCAAATTCTAGGTCCTTATAAAATCTCTCCTTTATCTCATTCTCATTGTCCCTTAAGGCGGCCAGTTCCGTCCTGGTTACCTCATCAAAGTATGGGTTGTTCAACCATTCCTCATATCTTTTCCTATAATCCATACTCGAAACCTCATCCTTTCTTAAACATAGCAATGTTTCATTGATATTATTGCTATTTAACAATCAATTATTGCGAAAACACTTATCTCATGATACAATGCTTTATTTCGAAATGCAATAATTTTTTATTGCTATGCCACTTAGAATGGGTTTTAGAGTAGTTCTACCTTCGCTTTTCCCAAGCCTTCACCTGTTCCATGCTTTGATCCAAGGGATAGCCATTGCCAATCAATATCCCAATTAGAATATACTTTTGGAAGAGTGCTTCTAGCTCTTCTCCCCTTTTCACATCTCTCATTGCTTCTCTGACCAAGGGCTCAATATATTTCTTTAACTCATCCATTGTAACCATTTGGTCATTTTCTCCCGAATTATGTTCATTCTGATTCCTTTGATTCGTGCTTGATATATTCATCTGTGTTACATCTTCCCCATTTTGATTCATCTGATTGAGGTTTAAAATGTAGTTATACTTATCCGCATGCTTTAATTCATCCGTTAGGATCTCAAATACCATGTCCCTATAATATTCGGATGGCAATCCGGCACGAATAATTCGATAACGCTCCATAGCGGCTAGTTCTCCAAAAAGCGCTTTTGTTATCCCCGCCAAATAGTTCATAGGCCTTTCAAAATTACTCTGCGTTTCTCTTGGTAATTCTTCACCGGTAAAATAATAATATATTTCCCGAAACATTTTGTTATGCTTCATCTCATCATCCCTGATACTGGAAATAATATTCTTTTCTTCCTCGGTAGGAGCTACTGAGATCAGATATTCATAGAATATTTGATCCTCCTTTTCTCCCTGTACTGCCTGTTTCACTAATTGTAACGCTTCCTCCAGAGTCTTATACTGAAGCTCCCCATTCCTATAGCTTTGATTCATAACCTCTACCTCAAATCGTTTGATGCTATTATCATATGCATCATGAAAGGATCGGTGAGATCATAGTATCATCGTGAGAATAGATGACTGAGCTTCAGAGAAATCCAACTCAACGATTAACACAGAGCCAAAAAAGAAGGCTGATTCTTGATTACTCAATCATCAGCCTTCTATTATTGTAATACCAAATAACTACTAATTACAGACCATCACTGTAATCATCCTCACTAATACCCTTTAAATTGAACTCAGTCTCCGTCCAATCACCGTCATTATGGGAATTTTCACCATAATTAACGTGGGCATCATCTACTCCGGGAATACTATCTTCTCTTTGAAGGGTATCTCCTTTGTGAGAATATTTATCCTCGTCATAAACAATTTCAGCAATACCGTCTTCTACATCAAAGCCATCCTCTTCGAACTCCTCACTGAAATCCTCATCACCATAGCCGTCTTCCTCGGAATATTCGAAGCTGCCGTACTCATCGAGATAATCACCTTCACCATCAAGCTCTTCGGAAAGCATATATTCATCTACGGTATCGGTATCCAGCTTAACGGAACGATATCTCTTCATACCGGTTCCGGCAGGAATTAACTTACCAATAATTACATTCTCCTTCAGACCGATTAACGGGTCAACCTTGCCCTTAATAGCAGCTTCGGTAAGAACCTTGGTGGTCTCCTGGAAGGATGCTGCTGATAAGAAGGAGTTCGTTGCAAGGGATGCCTTCGTGATACCAAGCATTACCTGCTTACCATCCGCAGGCTCTAAGCCCTCTGCTACCATCCTCTCATTCTCATCCTCAAACTCTAAGATATCAACAAGAGTGCCTGGTAAGAAGTTGGTATCTCCGTTGGTCTCGATGCGGATCTTCTTAAGCATCTGACGTACGATAACCTCGATATGCTTATCGTTGATTTCTACACCTTGTAGACGGTATACTCTTTGTACCTCTTGGATCATATAATCCTGAACCGCACGAATGCCCTTAATCTTTAAGATATCATGAGGATTTACGCTACCTTCGGTCAGCTCATCACCGGCCTCAAGCACATCGTTATCCTGAACCTTAATTCTGGAGCCGTAAGGAATTAAATATGCCTTAGTTTCCATTGTCTCGTTATTGGTAATAATTACTTCACGCTTCTTCTTCGTATCCTTAATGGTTACAACGCCGCCAAATTCAGCGATAATTGCAAGACCCTTCGGCTTTCTTGCCTCGAAGAGCTCCTCAACACGAGGAAGACCTTGGGTAATATCATCACCCGCCACACCACCGGTATGGAAGGTACGCATGGTAAGCTGTGTACCGGGCTCACCGATTGACTGTGCTGCGATAATACCAACTGCTTCACCAACCTGTACCGCTTCACCGGTAGCCATGTTAGCACCGTAGCACTTAGCACATACACCAATGTGAGACTTACAGGAAAGTACATTACGAATCTTAACTTTATCAACACCGGTAGCGATTACCTTAGCGGCACGCTTGGGTGTAATCATATGATTTGCTTTGACAATCATATTACCGTCTTCGTCGTAGATCGTCTCACAGGAATATCTACCTGTAATTCTCTCTTCTAAGCTTTCGATTACTTCCTTGCCGTCGGTGAATGCCTTAATCCACATACCGGGAGCTTCATGACCCTCACAGCAGTCAACCTCACGGATAATGAGATCCTGGGATACGTCTACAAGTCGACGGGTCAGATAACCGGAGTCCGCCGTACGAAGAGCCGTATCGGAAAGACCTTTACGAGCACCATGGGCAGAGATGAAGTACTCCAATACGTCAAGACCTTCACGAAGGTTGGATTTAATCGGTAACTCAATGGTACGACCGGAGGTATCCGCCATAAGTCCACGCATACCGGCAAGCTGCTTGATCTGCTTATCGGAACCACGGGCACCGGAGTCGGACATCATCTTAATATTATTAAATTTATCGAGTCTGTTTAACAGTGTGTCGGTAAGAACCTTATCGGCATTCTTCCAGGTCTCGATAACGGTATTATATCT
>JAEYXC010000231.1 GCA_023428655.1 Bacillota bacterium
TGAAATAGATGACAAAGCTAGAATTCATGCAAGAACTCGAAAGCTTATTGTTGGATATCCCTTTGGATGAGAGAGAAGAAGCACTCAAATATTATAATGGTTATTTCGAAGATGCAGGGGAAGATCATGAGCAGGAAATTATAACAGAATTAGGCTCACCGAAACAGGTGGCTGATATTATAAAAGCAGATCTTACCTCCAATACGGCAGATCGTGATAGTCGGGGATATTTCACAGAGACGGGTTATAAGGATACAATAGTTAAGGAAGAACAATATGGGATCGTCGGAGCAGCAAAGGCGAAGCAGGACAGCTCGGAGAACTTTGACCAGTCAACGGGAGCGAATTACTCCCAATCGAAGCAGCAAGGAATCAATCAATCCAACTATAATAATTCGAATAATGCCTCGAATAATAATTCTAAGACTGGAACGGTTGTACTAATTCTGATATTAGCCTTTACAGTAGGGCTTCCGATTACGTTACCGATTATTGGTATCGTGATTGGTATATTTGCTACTATCTTCGGCTTGATATTTGGCTTTGGAGCAGCAGGAATTGCTTTAATCTGTGCCGGTATCGCATTATTTATTGCCGGTATCATTCAATTAAGTGCACCGTTAATCGGATTGGCCTTTATAGGCGGCGGTTTGCTAGTATTCGGAATCGGAATGCTTTTATCGTTGGCTTGTATTGCGCTCTGTAAGACAGTCATTCCGGCCTTAATCAGAGGGATTGTTAATCTTTGCAGATTGCCCTTTAAGAATAGGAGTGTGATGGCATAATGAAAACATTTACTAAGGTATGGCTAGGAATTGCATTTTTGGCAATTGGGATCGGTACTGCCATTCTTATTATCGCCGTTGCATCCGGTGTCTCCATCAAGGATATACCCACCTTTTCCTATGAGGAGACCTACAATGATGTGATCGATATCAATATGGATATTGATTATGGTGAGGTTCATATCATGGAAGGAGAAAGCTTCTCCATCGATGCACAAAGGTTGCCGGAGAATAGCTTAGAATCCTATGTGGATGGGAAAGGTACCTGGATCATTCAACAGAGTTTTGAGAAGAGAGGCTTTATTAATATCTTTGGAGTGCATGTTCCCTTTGGTGATATCATTGGATGGGATGAGGTACTGACACCAAAGATTACGATTACGATACCGAAGGATTTTGCTGCCAACAATTTTGTGGTCGTTGTAAAAGCAGGAGAAGTAGTAGTGGATAGAATTCAAGCTAATACGGGAAGCTTTGACGTATCAGCGGGTCGCCTTGTTGTAAATGAGCTGTCCATTGCTGAAAAATCAGAATATATCATCGGTGCCGGTCAGATGCTACTTAATCAAGTTACATTAAAAGACATTACGGTGGATTGTGGTATCGGTGATGTGGCGATTCGTGGAGAGATAAACGGGAACAATGAGATTACCTGTGGTGTCGGGAATGTGGAGCTGGAGCTTGACGGCGACGAAGCAGATTATTCCTATGATATCAGTGCCAGTATAGGTGATGTTCGTATTGATGACAACAGCTATCAAAATATGTCAAATCGAATTATTAATAATAATTCGGCTGAAAATAGCTTATCATTAAATTGTGAAATCGGTAAGATTTCTGTTGATTTTTACTAGAAACAAGGTATGATTAAGAAAAAGGCTATTAAGAAGAGAAGGAGGTTATACGATGGAACAGAAAAAATTATATCGTTCTAATACGAATAAAATGATTTGTGGTGTATGCGGAGGAATTGCAGAGTATATCAATATTGACCCTACCATTGTGAGACTATTATGGGTTGTATTCTCCTTTGCGGGAGGCTTTGGCTTACTGGCTTATATTATTGCAGCTATTATAATGCCCATGAACGCATAGCTACTGGTTGATTACAGGAAAATCAGATTTGTTAATACAATGGACTTGAACGGCGGAATGTTATTCCTCGAATTATGGTCATCCGAAAAGAAAGGTTACTTTTAGAAGCTATGGCTCCTAGAAGTAACCTTGTTTTTATTCCAATACCCTATGAATAATATCGACAATCTGCATCGCCTCGTAAGGCTTTGCAAGGAATTCCGAGGCTCCAAATCGGAGTGCATCCACCATCTTTGACTTCTGTCCGGCTGCAGTTACCATAATAACCTTTGCATTGGAATCAAGCTCTCTGATCCTTTTTAGAGACTCAATACCATCCATTACCGGCATGGTGATATCCATAGTTGTTAGTTCAGGCACAGTCTCCCTGAATTTCTCCAGACCGTCTTCTCCATTAACAGCTTCTGCAATTATCTCGTGCCCATTTTCTTCTAAGATCGCTCTTAGGATTTTTCTTGATGTTCTGGAATCATCAACAATAAGAATTTTTGCCATAACAGCGCCCCCTTCTACCCAATTACTACCTGCTCATTAACAACGACCACAATATCGATTTGTTCTCCATTTATAATCATCGGTACTACATAGAGATTGCTCTCTGATGTAATCCTCCCGGATTCATAAAACTCGGGGGGCAGCATATCAATCTCAATATCCTCTGTGCTTAATTTTGATGCAAATAATCCGTTTATGCAATTGATAAACTCACATAAGGAATCGTAAGCATCCTCATCCAGATCCATAAATTGCTCCTTTGCGAAGGGCTGGGCGATCTCAAGTAAGCTTTTATTCTCTCCTGCAAGTCCGAGAAAGATTTTGTGGTCACCAACCATTTGTTGGGAGGCGAGATGGTCAAAGGTGTAATCCTGCACAATATATGCTTTCTTAAGAATTACTTCATTACTTACAAATCGGATAATATTGCGGATTGCTAGGCTGACACATTCACCCAGATAAGGTATATCCGCATCTACAAAGATCGGAATAATACGATCAATATCGCCGGATTTCAAGTCTTCAAGATCTGAATCCGTAAGCTGATAGGTTTTCTTATATTCCTCAAGAAGGTCTTCGATTTCTTCTATCGTTAATAGCTCCTGTTCGGTAGACAATTGAATGAATCTTAAATAGGAATTTCCTTGAAGATTAAGGAGATGAGTGACCTCCTCCTGTAAAAGATATCCCTTCTCGATGGCAATATCGCCGAAACGGAGGTCAAATTTTTTCTGAAGTTCATTGATTTCCTCTGCCTGCTTTGCAGTCAGTAGCTTTTGGGCTACTGCAATCAGACCGAGCTTTGCTCTTGTGTTGTGATGCTGTTGCATTAAGTTGTTCAGCTGCGATTGAGATATCTTATTCTTATCCACCAAGTAATGACCAAAATAAAGCCCGAACATGATATTTCCCCTTTCATCCTCCAAGATATGCTCCAAGCATTCATATGTAGAGAAAATTCGTCCTATGTAACCCCATTACATCTTTGCATGAATTTTCATATAAGAATGTTATCTTAATTAATATACAACAAATTTTATAAAAAAAATAGTAGAAATTAAATTTTGTTGTAATTTTGTAATAAAAATCGTTAAAATAGAGATAATCCTAAAGAATTATAAAGAAGCAAACTTGAATTTTTTTGTCTGAATAGATGGAATATTTGCGCAAATTTTTCATCTAATAGGATGACAATCTACCGTATCTATGATAAAGTAATGAATGAGCTTAGATGAATAGAGAAGGAAAGGCGTGTATAATTATGAAGACAATCATAGAACTGATCAGTATGGAAGTGAAGGAAGCCTTTGCTCAAAAGGGGTATGAGGAGAAATACGGAGTCGTAACACTCTCAAACCGTCCGGATTTATGTCAGTATCAATGTAATGGCGCTTTGGCTGCCGCAAAACAATATAAGACTGCACCGATTAAAATAGCACAGGAGATAG
>JAEYXC010000335.1 GCA_023428655.1 Bacillota bacterium
TAGACATATAACCCATCTCTATGATACTGACCGGTATGGTACACCAATTAATACCACTCATATCATCTCTGGCAATGGCTCCCCGGTTTCTGGCTCCCGTTCGTTCACACATTGCATTGACAATGGACTTCGATAACTGATAGCTTTCCTTGTATAGGTAAGAGACAAAGGGATTGTCCTTTGAGGGATATAGTGTGCTTGTCCCGCTGACATCGGAATTCTCAGAGCCATCCGCATGGATTCTTAGGAAGAGATCGGCTCCGCTTTCATTTGCCATCTCGGCTCTTTCTCGATTGCTTAGATTGACATCATGGGATTCCCTTATCATATATACCTCGTATCCCCGGTTCAGGAGCTCCTCCTTGACCTTTAGCGCAATTGCCAGTGTTAGCTTATATTCCGGTACCTTCGTAGCAATACCACTGGTACCCGAGCTGACCTTGGGCTTGGTTTTAGTCGAGCCGGGTCCAATAGGCTCCTTTTCGTTATTGCCCTTACTCTGATGGCCGGCGTCAATGGCAATCAAACGATTTTTAGGCTCATGGTCACTGCTATCCGTGATATTCGTATTATCGGAATTAGTGTGCTCTAATACAGCTGGGGTTGGAGTAGGCATTAGAGTTGGAGTAGGCATTAGAGTTGGAGTAGGCAATGGGGTTGGAGTAGGCATCAGGGTCGGAGTGGGTGAAGCGGTAAGACTGGGGGTAGGCGATATCGTAGGGGGAATAGCAATCGTAGGGGAAGGGGTCACAATCCCGCTTGGCTCAAATTGATGGATAGCAGGCTCTGTAATATCCTCCTTCTTAGTACATGCCATAAAGGATAAGGCTGCAGTAATAACAAATAACATGATCATAGAATATCGTTTCATATGCTAGTCCTCCATAATTTTTATCATCATATTATAAAGAAAGGGAGATGTCAATGATATGGCAGATTACTCCTTGATTTTTTACCTATGTCATAAAAAAATGAATGTTATTAATAATAGAGATTGTTCAATGTAATGTTGCACTGTTTTATCGTAAGCATGATGAAATAGTGCTTTTTTATATACTATAACAGAAATTGATAGCTTTATAAAAACTTATTTCAGTTAAAGGGTTAACTGATGATTGAATACAATATATCGGAATATTAGATTGACAGAACACAACATATTGTGTTATAAAAATGATATAAAAGCAGAATAATATAATTAGAAAATACAATACTTTTATGGAATATGTTCTGAGATCCAAGGAGGAATAGTGTGTATAAGGAGTTTTTTAATATGATAAAGAAAAATAGCCCCAATGAGACAATTGTGATTGATGCCGTGGTAGGAGCTGGAAAAACGGTCTATATGGAGATGATTTCTGAGGAGATGAAGATACCATGCTTTGAGGAACCCGTCCAGGATAACCCCATATTAAGCAAGTTCTATTATGACCGAAAGAGATATTCCTTCCCACTTCAGGTATTCTTTCTTAATCGAAGATTCGAGATGTTGAAGCAGGCTTCTGCCATGGGACTATATACTTTGATGGATCGTAGTATATATGGTGACATGATTTTTGCAAAATTGCTTTATGAGGAAGGGAACATGGATCAGGATGAATTTATCCTGTACAGGGATCTTCTGAAGAATATGCTGGATCATGTGGAAGCGCCGAAGCTAATGATATATCTCAAAATAGGTACGGAAACAGCAATCCAACGTATAGAAAAGAGGGGGCGTGAGTATGAATTAATCGTGGAACGAGAATACTGGGAGAGGCTGAATAAGGAGTATGAAAGCTACTTCTCGGAGTATAATCTTTCTCCATTGCTTGTGATTGATGCCGCAAAGTATGATATTACATCGAACCCTAAGGATAAGAAGGAAGTGCTTGAGATGATTCGAAATAAAATAGCAGAGATTGAACAGTATAAGTAGAAAGGATCGGAGGCAGAAATACATAGTATAGGGTTCACATGATTAATGAAAGAAAAACAATATTGCGACAGCTTGTCGTATAATATATATTGACAGTTACCAAGAAATTGTATATGATAAGGCAGTATCAAATACATATTATTTTTATGCTAGGGGAGCCGATGGCTGAGAGGCAAGTGATAAAACACATGCTGACCCTCACTACTTGATCCGGGTAATACCGGCGGAAGGAAGCAATCAAGTGGCCCCCTCCGTTGAATGAAAAGGAGGTTTTTTTATGTATCAGAAGTTTTTTAGTTTCTTTGTGGCAACCGATGTGGAGTACGGAAGCTATTATCCGACCACCGCAGGAAATGTCGCGCTCTTTGTCTTGGTCGCTCTACTATTCCTTGCTATTTTTATTTTTGGTGGCAGTAGTAAGCAAAAGGCGAATGCGAAGCAGCTGGCTTTCTCCGCCGTAGCAGTCGCATTGTCTGTAATTGCATCCGTATTTACGGTGTTTAATCTGCCCTTTGGTGGTTCTATTACCTTATTCCGAATGTTCTTTATCTGCCTCATCGGTTACCTTTACGGAACCAGATCCGGTATCCTGACCGGTATTGCCTGTGGCTTCCTGGACCTGATTCTTAAGCCTTATGTGGTGCATCCGGTTCAGCTTCTGATGGATTATCCCATTGCCTTTGCTTGCCTTGGCTTGTCCGGTGTTTTTGCAAAATCCAGGTTTGGATTAATTAAGGGGTATATTTTTGGTGTCGCAGGAAGATATCTCTGTCATGTATTATCCGGTGTTATCTTTTTTTCCATGTACGCCGGAAATCAGAACCCCATGATTTATTCTCTTGGCTACAATGCAACCTATATTGTGCCGGAAGCTATAGCAACGCTGATCATTTTATTGCTTCCCCCGGTGCATGCGGCTTTAATTATGGTAAAACGACAAGTTGCAGAATAAGATACTTTCTTCGCAAATTCCTGCATAAGATAGGTAATAATTAATGTAGGAAGGGAAATATCTTTGAAGGAAAAATTAAATTGTGGCTTAGCCATTCTTATAGTAATCGTATTATTTTTAAGTTTAACTCAAATCAGGGAGCAGAGGGATTTTGAAGGAGTAAGTATCTCCACATCCGGTCAGATTCATAGCCTGGAAGTAATAGCGGCCATGAAGGAGGATCCGGACAGTCCGGAGGGCAGCAGTCAGACCAGTACGGATAAGGCACCGGATTATAAAAGAATGTATCCCAATTTGTATACAGAAGTCTTGCTTCCCAAGGAAGTAAAAAAGGATCGTAAGGTTGCATATTTGACCTTTGACGATGGTCCAAGTGAAAATACCTTTAAGGTATTAGATATTCTTGAGGAGAAGAACATTAAGGCAACCTTTTTTATCGTCGGGAGTGCGATTAAGAAGAAGAATGAAGACAGTTTGGTACGCATGCAACATGAAGGACATACCATTGGTATCCATACCTATTCCCATTTATGCAATCAAATTTACTGCTCGGTAGAACGTTATCTTGAGGATTTTAATACAGTCTATCAACAGATACTCGATATAACCGGAGAGAGAGTACATATTTACCGTTTTCCTTGGGGCAGCAAGAATATCTATTCTAAAAATATCAGAAGTGCCCTTATGGATGAAATGCAACGACGTGGCTTTACCTGCTATGATTGGAATGTGGACACCAAGGATTCGGTGGGGAGGCCTACCCCGCAGTCTATTCTGCGTAACCTTCGAAAGGACATCAAAAATAAAAATCAGCCCATCGTATTGATGCATGATTCCACGATTAACGATATGAGTGTTCGGGTACTACCCGATGTCATTAAGCTTCTGGAGGAGATGGGCTATGAGTTTGACACCCTCGATA
>JAEYXC010000337.1 GCA_023428655.1 Bacillota bacterium
TGTTCACCGGGTATGTAGGGAACAACGGTACGAATATTCTTTTCCCATGCTTTCATAGGGCATCCCTGCTGCAGTAGTTGATATACTTTGCTGCTTTTCCTTTCATTTATAGTCGATAATTGTGAAGCTTTATAATTCAATTATTATATTAAGCTCCACTGTCCTTTGCTTAATCCACTTTCATTGATGAAATGATATAAACACTAACCGTTATTGTGCAAAGCGATACATAGGGTATTGCTTTGGATTACTTACCGTATTCCTCAGCCAATTTCAAAAATGCAGGAAGTGCTCGCTCGATCATTGCATAATCCACGCAATATGCTATTCTGCAATAACCGGGGCAACCAAAGGCGGAGCCCGGCACAATTAAAAGATTATACTTCTTTGCTGCTTCGCAGAACACTCTATCATCATCCTCCAATGCTTTGATAAACAAATAGAAGGCCCCCTGTGGCTTAACACATTCATATCCAAACTTAATCAGGTTATTATAAAGCAACTCCCTATTACGGTTATAAACCTCCACTTCAATCTTGGCATCCTGACACTTTGCTACGGCCCTTTGAATTAAGGAGGGGGCATTCACATAACCAAGAATGCGATTAGCAACATTTGCTCCCGTAACCAACTCCTCAAATCCATCCGCTTCCTTCGGAATTACCAGATATCCGATCCGTTCTCCGGGAAGAGAAAGTGACTTACTATAGGAATAGCCTACAATAGTATTCCTGTAATACTTCGTAAGGTAGGGAACCTCAACACCATCATAGACAAGCTCTCGATAGGGCTCATCCGAGATCAGATAGATGGAGGTACCATACTCCTTTTGCTTCCTTTCTAATATTTCTGCCAGCTCCTGAATGGTCTTTTCCGAGTAAACAACGCCCGTGGGATTATTCGGTGTATTAATGATCACTGCCTTTGTTCTCCTAGAGAGCTTCTCCTCAAGCTCCTTCAGATTTGGCTGAAAATCTAACGTATTCGGAGAAATAACAACCATCTGTCCATCAAAATTGCTGATATAATTACGGTACTCCCCAAAGAAGGGTGCAAATACAACCACCTCATCCCCTGGATTTAGCAAAGTCTTTAATATAACATTCAAGCCACCGGCCGCTCCTACGGTCATAATGAGGTTATCACAATGAAAATCAGTACCAAATCGATGATTGATGGATGCTGCGATCTTTTCTCTGACATCCTCATAACCGGAATTATTCATGTACCCATGAACCAGATTCGGGCTTTCTTCATTAATAACCTCTAGAAGAGCCTCCTTAATCTCTGACGGGGACTCAACACTGGGATTGCCCAGACTAAAATCAAAGACATTTTCTGCACCATAGATTCCGGCCAATCTCTTTCCTTCTTCAAACATTGCTCTGATTACGGAGCTGTTTTTTACTAATTCAACCATCTTTTCTGAAATCATTGCGTACCCCTTTTCCGGCTAAGCCATTTCAAATTTTGCCCTAAAGTATAGCATACTCTTATTTGGTTATCAATACCTCTATCATAAATATACAAGCTTACTTGTCATAAATATGCAAGAATATTTGTAATAATTATACACACACCAAAACAATATTTATATGCACCTGTAATCCACATTCTCATTATGGCGGGTTTTATTGAATTGTGATGCTTCTGATCGATTGGAAACGGGCCGTCTTAATCAAGACGGCCCGTATATTTATTTCTATTAATTCCATTCCTACTAGTTGTTTGCTTTCTTTCCCTCTATTGTTCCACAAAAAGAGACAGGCACAAGTATCAAGCATATTAGCATTCCTATTGTATATTTAATTAGCGAAACCTAATATCCAGATAGGACTTTACAATCTCAACACACTTATTAAATCCAAGCTTACTGCTGTTGAGACACAAATCATAATGCTTCGCATTTTCCCATTCTCTACCGGTGTAGTATTTATAATACTCCGCACGATGCTTATCAATATCTAAGATTTGCTTCTCTACCTCTTTCTCAGATTTTCCGGTCATATCAACCAGGGTATTAATACAATCCTGTAAGGGTGCATGCACAAACAAACGAACTACATTCGGATAGTCCTTCAGAACGAAATCCGCACATCGACCAATGATGATGCAGGACTCCGTTTCTGCAAGCTCCTTTATAATTTTCGCTTGATAGTTAAATAAGTTATCATTGGATACAAAATCATCACTATCCGGCGGTATTAATTCTCCCTTATATACATTTCTGGCAATTTTAAAAAGCAAGCTTTTCTTCAACTTCTCATCTGCTTTGGCAAAGAGCTGTTCATTAATTCCACTGTCATCGGATGCAAAGCGTAATAAATCCCTGTCGTAATAAGGTATCCCCAATTCCTCTGACAGCATCTTACCTATAGTAAGACCGCCGCTGCCATATCCTCTGGCAATTGTAATTACATACTTATCCATATGCAATACCTCCTAAGCTCTCATATATCATTTATTAAAACCCAAAAGAACAAGGAGTACCCCCATAAGGAGCCTCTCCGTTCTTCTATAATACCACAGGAATTCGCTTGTGCCAAGGAAGATACCGGCACAAACTTTTTAGTATGAATGCTATACCTTCATACTATTCACCCAGATACGCCTTCTTTACCTGCTCATTATCCATAAGCTTCTTTGCATCATCGGTCAAAACGATTTTACCGGTCTCCAAAACATAGGCACGATCAGCAATGGATAACGCCTTCTTCGCATTCTGCTCCACGAGGAGTACTGTGGTTCCGCTTTTACTGATGCTCTTAATGATATCAAATATTTCAGCTACTAAGATTGGTGAGAGTCCCATGGAGGGCTCATCCATAAGAATGATTTTCGGCTTTGACATAAGCGCGCGCCCCATGGCAAGCATCTGCTGTTCTCCTCCGCTTAAGGTACCTGCCAATTGATGCTTTCTCTCCTCTAATCTAGGAAAACGCTTATATACACTTTCGATGGATTCATTGACCTCCGCTTTATCCTTTCGCGTAAATGCACCCATTAATAAATTCTCATATACGGAAAGCTGAGCGAACACATGTCGCCCCTCCGGAACGTGGGCAATTCCTAAGGATACGATTTTATGTGCAGGTATCTTTTGTAAATCAACACCTTCATATAAAACCTCTCCTTCCTTTGCACTAATCAATCCGGTAATCGTATGCAGAATGGTAGTTTTGCCCGCACCGTTCGCACCAATTAAAGCAATTACCTCACCTTCATTTACCGTAAAGGATACGTCTCTGATTGCTTGAATAACTCCATAATATACTTGTAGATTTTTTACTTCCAGCATCGCTTTATCCTTCCTCCATTCACACAACATACCATTCAGCATCTTTGATGCTGCATAAAACACAGAAGAACAAGGAGTTCATTCCAATGAACGAACTTCGCAGCTTCTTCCTGTGTGAATAGTCTTTATTCACACTACTCGCCTAGATACGCCTTAATTACTTCAGGGTTGTTCAGTACCTCCTGAGGCAATCCATTTGCTAACTCCATACCGAAGTTTAATACAAAAATCTTCTCACAGATACCGGCCACTAGCTTCATATCATGTTCGATCAACAGTATCGTCACATCATATTTCTCACGAATCAGTGTAATTGTTTTCATTAGCTCTTCGGTCTCGGAAGGGTTCATTCCGGCTGCCGGCTCATCCAATAACAGCATCTTTGGATTGGTTGCTAATGCTCTTGCAATCTCCAATTTCCTCTGTTTTCCGTAGGGAAGGTTAGCAGAGAGAAGATGCGCTTCCTTATCAAGGTCAAACACCTTGAGGATATCGAAGGCCTTCTCATTCATCTGCTTCTCCGTGCGAAAATAAGAGGGTAGACGAAAGATTCCCGCTGCTGTGGAATATTTATAATTATTATGCAGACCAATCTTTACATTATCCAATACCGTCATATTCTTAAACAAGCGGATATTCTGAAAGGTTCTTGCAATTCCCGCTTTATTAATTTCAATCGTACTTAAACCGGTAATATTAACACCATCCAAGGTGATTACTCCCGAATCAGGCTTATACACACCGGTAAGAAGGTTAAAGGCTGTCGTTTTACCGGCACCGTTTGGACCAATCAGACCATATAATTCTCCCTTTTCGATGGTGAGATTTAAAGAATCTACCGCGCGCAATCCACCGAAGGAGATAC
>JAEYXC010000016.1 GCA_023428655.1 Bacillota bacterium
GGGTATACTGGTGAATGGAATTGCAATGGTTCCCTACAACGATGTTTTTGAGAAATCAGAGCTCGCAGCCAAGGCAGTTTATGACAAGACGACGGGAACGGTTTCCATATCCAAATACGATAAGACAATTCAGATGACCATCGGAAGTAAGAAGGCGAAACTAAACGGTAAGACCGTTACATTGCCAATGGCTCCGATGAAAGTGAAATTTACTGGGGTGGGTCTGGTTAAGGTTTTGGTACCCTCCCGATATATCTCGGAGACATTGGGACTGAAATATAACTGGAACAGCAGTAAGAGTACGGTATCAATCGAGACGTCTATCCTACAGTTATCCTATAATGGGGGTAAGAAATTCGAATATAGCGGCGCGCTCGGGAAGGTAACCGTCAACGGCAAGAATATCAAGCTCGGTAATATGCCCAGCATTATTACCAACAATACGGCGATGCTTCGTGCGAAGGGAGTATTTAGTAATTCCGCCATCGGAGCTACCTATTCCTACAACAACGCAACAAAGACAATTACTCTAACCAAGGGAAGTACTGTACTGGTTATGACCGTTGGTAATAAGACGGCTTACCTCAACGGAATAGCCACCTCCATGGATACGGCACCAATGATAGTTAAGAACCATAGTGTGGGTTCCTCCTATGTCATGGTTCCGGGCAGCTTTACCGCGTCCTGCTTAGGCTTTGATTACACTTGGAATAACAGCACCAAAACCTCTGTTATCACGACACCGAAGATCACGAATCCTGGGAATTCCGGCGGAGTAGGAATTGCACCGGAGCTTGGAGACAATGGTGTGATTATCGAGACAGGGACAATATTAGGTCAGTGGGTAGGCGATGCATCTTTCTATAGCAGCAGTAGTAATATCCATGAACTGAATGCAGAGGCATCGACTAATGCTCCTGGTATTCTTACCTCCGTATCCAGAGACTACAGTAATGTAAAGCAAAACTCAGAAACCTTCCTGTTTGTCTCTACGGGAAGCATGGGGAAAATCACCTCAATCAAAGAAGATAGACAGCTTCAGCTTCAGGTGTCTAATCTGACCAATACGGATACCACCTATCAGATGTACGGAGTAAGCAGTAATTATGTCAATACCATTGGAACTTATATGATGGGGGAGGGACAGACCAGTATCATATTCGATCTGCTAAATTCGGATTATACCTATGATCTGACTCTTTCTCAGGACAAGACAATCCTCTATTTTACGGTATATTCTAATTCCTTAACCTCAGCGGTAGTAGGTACCAATAACGCAGGAGATTATGTCACTCTGACTGGTATCAAACCACTGAATGTTACAGTGAATAAATCCACAGGATTTATCAATGTTGAGTTACAAAATACTACAAACAGCCTGGGGGATATTTATGCGAACCTAACCGGCTCCAAATACATAAATATGTTCTACACTACCGGTACGGCGGATAAGACACAGTTAATTATTGGTGTGAATGAGGGCTATGATTATTACATATCCGAGCAGGATAACAAATATTCCTTCCTCTTTCTCCTACCGAGCACCTCGCAGCCGCCTACGAATCCAGGGACTCAACCGGGACCTTCGGATCAGGTGGATCCCAGTGAGTGTGATATCATTATCCCTAAGCCGAGTGGACTGACAGCATCGATGATAACAGACGAAGATCTTTATTTTGACCGTACCTTCGTGCTTCGATTAAGTGGAGATTATACCGCAACCATTAACAGCACGAACATCATAAATACATCGAGTGTAGTGGAAGATATCCGTGTTACCTTAAACAATAACAATGAGACGGAGATCCGTTTCAAAACCTCAAAGCTTCAGGGTTATGAATATACGATGGATGATCAAAATATTTACATTAACATCGGTAATCCAAAGGACATCTACCCCAACATTGTTATTCTGGACCCGGGGCACGGTGGTGGTGCAAATGGTGCACAGTATTACGGAACCAAGGAGAAGGATCTGAACTTCAAGATCTTATATACTCTAGGTAAGAAATATTTTAATCAGGATACCTCAAAGCTAAAGGTATATTATACAAGAATTAAGGATGTTGATATGACTCTCAGTAATCGCGCTGCTTTTGCAGGGCAATACGGAGCAGATCTGTTTGTAAGCTTACATATGAATGCTAATCTTAACAGAACCGTATATGGTACGGAGGTATATTATTCTAACAATAATAATAAGGCCAACGGAGCAGGGCTTACAAGCCGAATTCTAGCTGATTTATTCTGTGACCGTCTTTCCGGCAATCTTGGAACCAAGAATCGTGGCTCAAGAGCAGAGAAGTATACGGTGGTCCATAAGAATACCGTACCGGCTGTATTGATCGAGTTAGGCTTCATGTCAACAGAGAGTGATTTTGTTAAATTGTCCGATCCAACCTTCCAGGAGAATGCGGCTAGGACGATTTATGAGACCTTATTGGAGGTCTTCGAGACATATCATACCGGAAGATAATTGATTATCCATGAAAAGAACCAAATGATATGCTAATATTAAGCCTGTCAAAGCCTCATTATCCTTGGCTTTGACGGGCTTTTCTACAAAAGAAAGGGGCTACTTCCTATGGTGGTATTTCAGAAGTGTTGGGGTATTCGGAAATATATGAGCTTTATACTGGCAATCTTTTTGCTTCTATCCCTATCGGGTGAAAGGGTAAATGCGCAGGAGATAAATAAGGGTGAGGAATTTCAAGCGGTATGGATTTCCTATCTGGAATTTTCCGATCGACTGAAGGATCCCCAAACCGGTGTGGAGGGCTTTACAGAAAAACGCTTTCAAAAGATAGTAAATGAAATGTTTGATAATGTAGCAAAGATGAATATGAATGCTGTCGTTGTCCATGTTCGTCCCTTTGGTGATGCCATGTATCCGTCAAAATATTTCCCCTGGTCCAAATATATCTCAGGAACTCAGGGTAATAATCCCGGCTATGATCCTCTGAAATATATGATTTTGGCTGCCCATGAGAGAGGGCTGGAATTCCATGCCTGGATCAATCCCTACCGAATTACAAGCAATACCACCAAGATCAATACCTTATCAAAGGATAACATGGCAAGAAAGTGGCTTACAAACAAGTCAAAGAAGGACGATCGCAATGTCCTTGCATTTGATAACTCCTTATACTATAATCCATCAAAATCCGGTGTACAGGAGTTTATCAGCAGTGGTGTACGGGAGATTGTTACGAATTATGAGGTGGATGGGATTCATTTTGATGATTATTTCTATCCAAACCTGGGTTCTGATTATAGGAAGAGCTTTGATTATAAGGAATATGAGGCATACCTTTTAAAGGCTAAGGAGAATAATATTAAGGCGGAAACCATAGCAGACTGGAGAAGGAATCATGTGAATCGTCTGCTTAGGAAGGTGTATTCAGAAATAAAGGAGCTCAATAAGGAGGTCGATTTTGGCATCAGTCCGAAAGGCTCTCTTGATCACCTATTACGGGATGACCGTTATTATACGGATATTAAGACCTGGTTAAGTAAAACGGGATATATGGATTACATCTGTCCTCAACTATATTGGACCTTTGAAAGCAAGGAATATCCCTATGATAAGACGTTGGATCGTTGGTTGGCCCTAAGAACCAATCCTAAGGTGAAGCTGTACGTTGGATTAGCCACTTATCAAGTTGGATCTTCAACAGAGAAGGAATGGAAGGATCCGGATATTTTGAAGAATATGATGGAATACGCAAGAGCTACTGAAAGGGTGGATGGTTTTATGCATTTTCGATATGATTTCTTCAATAAGAAATCGACTCAAAAGGGCGTTAAAAGACTTCTGGAGCTTCTTGTTAAATAAGCCTTGGTTATAAGGACCTCTGGAATTAAGACAGAATACCCTGTAGTATGTAAGATTCGAATTGATTAAACACGAATCATAGAATAATATCAGCAGCTTTTCGAGAACGTGAAATTTGTTACATAAATATTACAAATGTAACATAAATACTCTTGTTTCGGTTGATTTTTCGACTATTATTTGCTAAAATAGGTCTGAATATCCATACCTATGAAGCTATGAAAGAATGGGGAACATCATGAAGCGAAGGGATAAAAAAGTAAAAAGCATCATATATATGATTACAATAATCAGTGGAGCAACTATCCTGATCTTTTATCCGACGGGCTCATTGCTTTTGAACAAAAAGGATGCAGCAGAGGTATCGAAGCCAAAGCAGGAAAAAAATATCACGGAGGTAGGGGATAATACCGATCCCTCCATTTCATTGATGAGCTCCGAGATTATGCCAAGTATTAGTGTAACACCAACGCCCACTGTTGCTCCGACGCCGACACCCTTACCGGTGTATCCATTGGAGGAGAGTGGATTTGCAGCGGAGTTAGAGGAAATCGTTAAGGTTTATTATGAGGCTAAGGTGAATTGTGATATCGATACCTTAAAAACCATTTCCTCCGACCCGGATAGAGTAATCTCTAAGAAGAAATTACTGCAGCTTGTAGAGGGAATTGATGACTATCAGAATATAAAATGTTATGTTAAGAAATCCTATGAAGAGGGTGCCTATATCATCTTTGTATATTATGATATTAAGTTCATTGGATTAAAAACCTTGGCTCCCTCTTTATCGAAGCTGTATGTTGTGACGGATGAAGCAGGGGATTTGAAGCTCTATGATGGGGAACTGACCGACGAACTAAGAGCATACATTAAAGCTAGGAGTGAGGATGAGGATGTAATCAAACTCCGAGAGTATACGGATCAGTTGGCAGAGGAAGCGAAAGAAAAGGATAAGGATCTGAAGGCATTCTGGGAAATACTTGACAATTACTAAAACAGAGAGGGAGACTTATCATGTGGATTCTTTTTGCATTTGGTTCTGCTTTATTTGCAGGGATGACGGCAATTCTATCAAAAAGAGGGATAAGGAATACAGATTCTAATGTTGCTACTGCGGTAAGAACCGTAATAGTACTGATTTTTTCTTGGCTTATGGTTTTTATTGTAGGCTCGCAAAATACAATTGGAGAGATCAGTAAAAAGACCCTATTATTCTTAATTCTGTCCGGCCTTGCGACCGGTGCCTCCTGGTTATGTTACTTTAAGGCTTTGCAGCTTGGGAATGTGAATAAGGTCACACCCATTGATAAATCCAGTACAATACTTACTATGATATTGGCATTCATATTTCTGGGGGAAAGTCTAACGGTCATAAAAGCAATCGCAATCCTTTTGATTGGTGTAGGAACCTACCTGATGATTCAGAAAAAGGAGGAGGCTGTATCGGATGTCAATAATAATCGATGGATCCTATATGCTGTTTTTTCAGCGATATTTGCCAGTTTAACCTCTATCCTTGGCAAAATTGGTATTGAAGGCGTGGAATCGAATCTCGGAACAGCAATTCGTACCATTGTGGTTCTAATCATGGCATGGGTCATCGTATTTGCGACCGGCAAACAGCATACAGTAAGGAAGATTGATCGCAGAAGCTGGATATTTTTAATTCTATCCGGATTTGCGACGGGAGGTTCCTGGTTATGCTATTATAGAGCACTTCAGGATGGACTTGCCAGTGTAGTAGTGCCAATTGATAAATTGAGTATTCTAGTAACGATTATATTCTCCTATGTATTCCTAAAGGAGACCTTAACCAGGAAGGCTTTACTGGGAC
This sequence comes from Bacillota bacterium, assembly GCA_023428655.1. GTDB lineage: Bacteria > Bacillota > Clostridia > Lachnospirales > Lachnospiraceae > Mobilitalea. The sequence goes on from JAEYXC010000016.1 coordinate 5,670, forward strand.
TAATTCTGATTGTCGGTGGAACCCTATCACTGTTAATCAAATGATATCAAATAAATAGAGAGTGCTCCGGGAAGACTTAGCTGTTTTCTTGGGGCATTTTTATGCTTCTTGGAAAAGGTATGATAAGTGAATTAAATTAATAAGTAGTGTTTGCGGCTCCAAGTATCGCCTGCGTTCTAAGACCTATTTCATTCTCCCAATAATATAGACATAAAATGGTAGATGTGAGGGGTAGAATAGGATATAATTATTTTAAAGCCATATCAATTAATGGATACTTAGGAGGAGCAGTTCGATTGACCTTCATAACAATTTTCACAATATTACAATTTGTAATGATCATCGTACTATTTATAATGGTACTTTATCCATTATGGTTAGCAATAAAAGCACTGAAGCTTTATATACGAAAAAACAGTAAATGATAAACACTAGAATTATAGTTGGAGGAGTAAGTTGAAAGATTATAAGTTTTACAAAATTGTTAACATAATAATGTTATGTATAATGATGTCGCTATTGTCCTTGGGATGCGCTCAAAATAAGAAGGATGGGACAGAGGCTACGTCAAAGATAGGGTTGGAAGAAAATCGCGAAATATCGAATAAGACGGAACAGCCAATAGAAGAAAATCAGTCAGGAGCAGATCAGACAGGAGAAGAACAAGCAGGAGACGAAAAGGAAGGGGATATGGAAACGGGAGAAGTACGGTCAGGTGAAGAACTAGTAGGAGGAGAGCAAATAGGAGAAACGAAGACGGGAGAAGAACGGGCAGAAGAAGAGTTAACAGGAAAAGAACCGACGGATGAAGAATTACCTGGAGATGATCAAGCAGATGAGGAGAATACAGAGGAACTGGGTAGAGAAGAGGCATCACAAAGGAAGGAAGAATTCCTTGGGACAGATTATTCTTCCGTAGAATATATAGTTATGACACTGGATGAAATCCGAGTATACTATGATCTATTACAGGATTATCAGATGGAATTTGCCATTGATCTTGGCAAAGCCTTTTATGAAGGAAGGGATAAGATCACTCTGGGAGAGGATGAGGAGCTGTCTGCAATCAAGGAGAAGGGTTATGTCAGCTTAAAGCCGACAAATTATTACCTGGATATTTTATTTGCCAAA
>JAEYXC010000042.1 GCA_023428655.1 Bacillota bacterium
AAAAATTGAAAGGCAAAGGTAAAATATGAGTAGACCAATCGTAGCTATAGTCGGTAGGCCGAATGTTGGTAAATCCACACTGTTTAATGCCTTGGCAGGAGATCGTATTTCCATCGTCAAGGACTACCCAGGAGTAACAAGAGACCGCATTTATGCAGACATAACTTGGCTTAATACACAATTTACAATGATAGATACCGGTGGTATAGAACCGGACAGTAAGGATCAAATGCTTTCCTATATGAGACAGCAGGCACAGATTGCCATCGATACAGCAGATGTTATCATCTTTCTGGTTGATGTAAGACAGGGGCTTGTTGATTCTGATTTTAAGGTTGCTGATATGCTTCGTCGCTCCGCAAAGCCGGTGGTTTTAGTGGTTAATAAGGTGGATAGCTTTGAAAAGCTGATGCCGGACGTATATGAATTTTATAACCTGGGTATCGGTGATCCGGTTCCGATTTCTTCCGCAGGTAAGCTGGGCTTTGGTGATATGCTTGATGAGGTAACAAAGCATTTTAAATCCGGTAATACGGCGGAGATGACGGACGAAAGACCGAGAATCGCCATTGTTGGTAAGCCCAATGTCGGAAAATCCTCCATCGTAAACAAATTAGTCGGTGAGACCCGCGTCATTGTATCAAATATCGCTGGTACCACCCGAGATGCCATTGATACCCCGATTCGCCGTAATGGCAAGGAATATGTGCTCATTGATACAGCCGGACTTCGTAGAAAGAGCAAAATCAAAGAGGAATTGGAGCGTTTTAGTATCATCCGTACTGTTACTGCAGTGGAACGCGCCGATGTAGTCGTTCTTGTTATTGATGCAGAAGAAGGTGTGACGGAACAGGATGCTAAGATTGCCGGTATCGCCCATGAACGCGGTAAAGGTATGATTATTGCTGTTAACAAATGGGATCTGATTGAGAAGAATAATAAGACGGTAAAGGAATATACTGAGGATATACGACAGATTCTATCCTTTATGCCCTACGCTGAGATACTGTTCATCTCTGCTGAGACCGGACAGAGACTTCACAAGCTCTTTGAGATCATCGAGGTTGTTATTCAGAATCAGAATCTACGTATCGCGACCGGTGTTCTCAATGAAATTCTCATGGAAGCAGTTGCACTACAGCAACCGCCTTCGGATAAAGGAAAACGCTTAAAGCTTTACTATATCACTCAGGTATCGGTAAAGGCTCCGACCTTCGTAATCTTTGTGAACGACAAGGAATTAATGCATTATTCTTACACTCGTTATATTGAAAACAAGATCCGGGAAGCCTTTGGTTTTGGCGGAACATCATTAAAGTTTATCATCCGGGAGCGAAAGGAGAACGACTAAGATGATTCTTAAAATCATTTTTTGTTTGATTTTTGGATATTTAATGGGATGTTTTTCAACAGCATATTTTGTAGGTAAAATCAATAAGGTGGATATCCGTAAATACGGAAGCGGTAATATGGGAACCACCAACGCACTGAGAACCTTAGGTGCCAAGGCGGGTGCTATAACCTTGATTGGTGACGTAATTAAAGCTGTATTAGCAATACTTTTCGTTAAATTCATTTTCTTCCCTGGTAACGAGAATTTAGATTTATTATCCATATATACCGGTCTAGGAGTTGTTTTCGGTCATAATTATCCCTTCTGGCTTAAGTTTAAAGGCGGAAAGGGTATGGCTGCTACCGGCGGTGTTATGGCCAGCCTGGATCCACTCATTATACCCATAGGCCTTCCGTTATTTGTTCTGGCAATTTTAATCACCAAATATGTATCCGTCGGCTCCTTAGTAGTCGCTGTATTGTTTCCGATCTGGATTGCAATCAGGCATCCGGGAGACATACATATGCTGATTATTGCATTATTATTTATGGCTTTGGCATTTATTAAGCATCGCGGTAATATCAAACGCCTGATGAACGGGACAGAAAATAAGATTGGTCAACGCGTTAAGCTGGAGAAATAAAAATTCAATTAGTTTACTTAGTAAAGGAGGAGCTTATGAGTAAGGTTAGTGTGTTAGGTGCAGGCACCTGGGGCTGTGCCCTAGCAATTCTACTTGCAAACAATGGACATGAAGTGACCATCTGGACAAAGATCGAAGCAGAAGCTACCATGCTGAATGAGAATCGTAATAATTTGAAGAACCTGCCGGATGCAAGGATGCCTGAACAGGTGAAGATTACACTTGATTTGGAGGAAGCCTGCAAGGACAAGGATTTATTGGTAATGGCTGTGGCTTCTCCCTACATTCGTTCCACTTCTCATATTGCCAGCCCATATATCAGAGAGGGTCAGATTATTGTAAATGTATCAAAGGGCATTGAGGACAAAACCCTCTATACCTTATCCGAAGTAATTAATGAAGAAATTCCTCAAGCTGACGTTGCCGTCTTATCCGGCCCTAGTCATGCAGAAGAAGTAAGCCGCGGAATTCCTACCACAATTGTTGTCGGAGCAAAAAGTAAAGAGACCGCCAGATATATTCAGGATGTTTTTATGACGGATCTCTTCCGTGTCTATACCAGTCCGGATATCATCGGGATTGAGCTTGGAGGCTCCTTAAAGAATGTCATCGCTCTAGCTGCCGGTATTGTGGATGGTTTGGGTTATGGTGATAATACGAAGGCCGCTCTTATGACCAGAGGCATGGCGGAAATCAGCCGTCTCGGCATGAAGATGGGTGGCAAGATGGAGACCTTTGCCGGCTTATCCGGCTTCGGAGATCTCTTTGTAACCTGTAACAGCAAGCACAGCCGTAATTGGAATGCCGGATACCTTATGGGTCAGGGCAAGACCATGGTAGAAGCGAAGCAACAGGTCGGACAAGTTATCGAGGGTATTAATTCTGCCCATGCTGCTTTGGCTTTGGCTGAGAAGAATGATGTTGAATTACCCATTGTGGAACAGATTAATCTTGTTCTCTTCGAAGGAAAGTCTCCTAAGGATGCACTTTATGATCTGCTTGGAAGAGATAAAAGAAAAGAATACAAATCCCTGGAGTGGGATTAACCTTCCTATCATACATTGTTTACCAGTAGGAAGGTGCTCCAATTTAAAAGCCTTATAAATTAAGGAAAAGGCTGATGAATAAAACTTTATTATGAAAGAAGCGTTATACGCTTCCCATACCGGTTGAAGCATTTCGCTTCCTCCTGGGAAGCATATAGCCTTCTTTCATTCCTTTATATTCCATTGTACATAAAGTAATCATAATAGAATACAAGAAAGGAAAGGGTATGCGTATGATTGATGAGATTATTAAAATAGTGAAAGAAGCAGGCCAGATTATGCTGACTGCAAAAAATATTCAAAGTGGAGTAGTAAGTAAAGAGGGAAGAGCAAATTTTGTTACAAAGTATGATGTTGAAGTACAGAGGTTTCTTTTTGAGAAGCTTGCTAAGCTCTATCCCACAGCCACCTTTATCGGGGAGGAGGAGGAAAAGAGTACTGCACCCGGAGAGTATTGCTTTATTATCGATCCCATTGACGGAACCACGAATTTCATAATGGATTACCAACAAAGCGCCATCAGTGTTGGTTTAATGTATCACGGTCAAATGGCGGCAGGAGTAGTATATAACCCCTATCTTGATGAGCTGTTCTATGCGGAGCACGGTACCGGTGCATTTCTGAATAATAAGCCGCTTAAGGTAGCGGATCTGCCTTTGTCCGAAGGCTTGGTCTCCATCGGCACCTGCCCCTATAACCGTGATAAGGCGGATGAAGTGTTTCAACTATCCCGTAAGCTATTCGATCTTGCCCTTGATATACGTAGAACCGGCTCCGCCGCAATCGATCTTTGTAATGTAGCCGCCGGTAGAATTGTATTATACTTCGAACCGGTATTATCTCCCTGGGACTATAGTGCTGCTTCCTTAATCATTACCGAGGCAGGAGGCAGTATCAACACCTTGGATGGCTCAAGTCTTGATTATACCAAGTCCTGCGGAATCGTTGCCTCTACGTTAGCTGCCTATGAAGAGTTTAAAAAGCTGATATAATTGTATCCATCAATTTGTGTTTATGGAGGTAAATCCATGGTAAAGGAACTGTCTGAAATGACACTGGAGGAATTGTGGGAGCTATTTCCTATTATCCTAAAGGATTATAATCCGGATTATCTACTTTGGTATGAAATAGAGAAGGAGAAGCTGGTACAACACTTGGGCCCTGATACAATAGTAAGAATCAGTCATATCGGAAGTACTGCTGTTCCCGGACTCTTATCAAAGCCGATTATTGACATCCTTATGGAGGTGTCTAAGGAATGTGATCGAGGGTTTATCACCGACCAGCTTAAGAAAATGAATTGGATATTAATGAATTCAAATGATATGCCAAGCTTCAAACAAACCTTCAACAAAGGCTATACAAAATATGGCTTTGAGGAGAAGGTATACCATCTGCATGTTCGCTACCTCGATGATTGGAATGAATTGTACTTTCGAGATTATCTGCTTGAACATCCATCCGTTGCGACGGAATATGCCGAGCTTAAGAAAAAGTTAAAGGAAGAATATGAACATGACCGTGATGCTTATACGAACGCCAAAGAAGCATTCGTCCTTCATTACACAGATTTAGCCAAAGATAAATACAAGGCTCGGTACAAGGCCACTGATAGTAATTGAAAATATAGCATCCAATCATATTGTTATGTAGTCCTTTACATGGCTACCATATAGATTTTATACTCAACTTAAAATCTTGTCAGTTTAATTACATGTTTTCGGAAAGCCTGTATATTTGACCTTCATTAATATTCATAGAATGAAAAAACCCTGCATATGCTTAACTATAACCATAAGGAGGGTTGGCACATGTTAGGGCAGTATGATGTTTATAATGATATTCAGGCTAGGACAGGCGGTGAAATATACATAGGTGTGGTAGGGCCGGTTAGAA
>JAEYXC010000063.1 GCA_023428655.1 Bacillota bacterium
AACCGGTGATGTACCAAGCCCTATCAATACACCGAAGGGATGTCCTTTTGCAGGTCGTTGTCCGAAGGCAACGGATATCTGTAGACAAGAAAAACCGGCATTAGAGATGAAGCAAGGTCATCTGGTAGCTTGCCACCATGTAGAGAAATAATAATAAACAAATAACCTTAGGAAAGAGGAGCTGTTAATAACAGCTCCTCTTTTTGTGTATGAACTACGCTTTCGGTAGCCTTACTTGTCACATTTGGGCAGGTTATTATGGAGAGAATCATAAAAATTCATCGTTTGAATATGAATGTGATAGAAATACAATCTTTGCTGTTTGAAAAGAGGAAATGCTGTAAATCGAAAAACCAAAAAATTCCAATTATTGGTTGAAATTAAGGGATTACCACTATATAATTTATATAATAAAAATTGGTACTAGTATCAATAGATAGATCTGGGAATAGGATAAGTCAGTGCCTTCTTCCGTAATCTTGGCGAGATATTTTAGCCGGAATCAAGATCGTCTATTACCAAGAGGGGTGATTGTGCCATTCGTTTCGCTTACAATTAAAAAGGAAGGAAAGGAATCGGAATGGCATCGAATAATTTGACGCGGAGAGAAATATGAATTGTTGAGCGAAAAATATTCATAGCAGGTGGGATGCATCCAAACAAAAGATGGTTGATAGCAAAAATACGAAGGTTGAAAAATATGTTAGAGATTCTGAAAGTGTAGGGATGTAGCATGATATCCAAGTTGAGAAGTTACCGTGTGGAGGAAAAGGTTAACATAAAAAAACTGATGCCTCCACTATTAATGAGATTAATTATTGTATTTATTATTTGTTTTATCGTTTTTGCGAGAGCCCTGGCAAATCCAGATCATAAAGAGACCAGTATACCCGTGTGGTCAACAGTGAGTGGTATAAATCAGGAAGTAAGAGCTGAAACAGAGGAGGAGGTTGTAAATTATTTATCAAAGATCCTTCGGTTGCTTGCGATACAGGAAAACGGGAGAAGAAAAGAAGCGCTATTCGGCTTACTATTGAATAAAATAAGGGATCGGATCACAGACATGCCGGATGAAAATCTAGAACTATTATATAACCGAGTAATGGATATGCAGATGATTATCGATCAAGAAAAAGCCGGAGAATTTATGAACATGTCTTTAGAAGGCAGAAGACTCATTATTTACATATCAAATGATATATTTGAACTATCTGGTTTACAAGTAACGATTAATCTGGATGGTGAGATCGAAAAAATAACAGATTCGACGGGTGTATTGGTATACTCACACACTCAAGCGGACCTTTCAGGGATTCAAGGGAAAGGATTGGTAATTGTTTTGTCCATTATTCTCTTTGCTTTATTAGTCTGTATTTTGATCGCGAAGAAAAAACAATTATTTAGGAAGGAAGTGATATACGATGGGCTTAATAAAAAACAATATGCCTAATAGAAGTCTTTTGGCAATTGATATTTGCTGCATCCTTATCTCCTTCTTATTGGCTACCTGGATTCGCTTTGGAGTATTTTTGGAGCATTTTTTTTATATGCAGATGTATGACATTGCATTTGTGGTGATAATATCGCTTTATATTGCCATTTACTATTTATCCAATACCGTCCACAAATTCTTCAAGAGAGGATTTATCGAGGAATTGTTCTCTGTGTTGAAGCTGAACCTGACTCTAGCAATCACCATTACATCGGTGTTATATCTGTTTCAGGAGGGAGGCTCATTTTCGAGATTATTCTTTCTGTGCTTCTTTGTGCTAAATACCTTAATCACCTATACCGTCCGACAATACTATAAAATTTATATATTGGCGGTTTATCGCAAGAGTACCTCAAGCTCTAAAATAATGATAATGACAACCTACGATCAGGTAAAGAATATTCTGTCTCGTATGCATAATGAAAATGAGTGGGAATTTGAAATAACTTATCTAACCATCCTTGACCTGGACCTGGTTGGGCAAAGGATTGAGGGGATTGAGGTAAAGGGAAATGTACATAACATGTATGATATCGCTAAGCTGGAAGTGTTGGATGGGGTTTTTGTACATATTCCTGGGGATAGCTCCTTGAATATCAACTTGGATGACGTTATTTTCCGTTTTCAGAACATGGGTGTTACAATCAATCTGAGTATTAATACCTTTGGTTTAAAGATTCATGAAAAGGTGGTACGGGAGATGAGCGGTTATCATGTTCTAACCTTTAGCTCGAGGCTTTTTGATGAAGGACAGATGTTTATTAAGCGTGCTACGGATCTGGTTGGTGGCTTGGTGGGATGTGTAATTACAATACTTCTCATGATATTTATAGCTCCTGCAATCCTCCTCGAATCCCCGGGGCCGGTATTATTCTCACAGACAAGAATTGGTCGAAATGGAAGACGCTTTAAAATATATAAGTTCCGATCCATGTATATGGATGCAGAGAAGCGGAAGCAGGAATTGATGGTTTATAACGAAATGAATGGTCTGATGTTTAAGATGAAAAATGATCCAAGAGTTACAAGGGTGGGGAGGTTTTTACGGAAAACAAGCCTGGATGAATTTCCCCAGTTTTTTAACGTGTTAAAGGGTGATATGAGTCTGGTAGGAACAAGGCCTCCAACAGAGTCGGAGTTCCTGCAGTATGAAAGCCGGCACAAGCGAAGATTGGCTTTAAAGGCCGGTGTTACCGGGCTATGGCAGGTCAGTGGTAGAAGTGATATCCATGATTTTGAAGATGTGGTTAAGATGGACCTGGAGTACATTGATAAATGGTCCATTGCCATGGACATAAAAATTCTACTTAAAACATTAGGTGTTGTTCTCTTTGGTAGAGGAGCCAATTAATTGTTAATTCCAAGTGGGCAAAAGGGTGAATAAAAAAATAGCAATAGGGTTAAAATTTAACAATAGAGTGAAGGAAATCCAGACATAATTTTGACAGTAGAAACGGAGACTGAGCGGATGAAGAAGAATTATTTGTTGATTTTTATTTTAACCCTATTATTAACCTTGACTATTTCAAGTAATGCAATGGCTGCAACGGGAATCTCAGCTGCGGAGCAGTTAATCTTGGACAAAATGAAGGAAGGCGCAGACATTAACGGGGACAAGAAATATCTTTCGTCTGCTTATGTTAATCAGGCGGAAAATGAATTCCTTCGTAATAAAGTGGATTTGACGAAGGAGCAGGCAGAGTTCATTATAGCAAAAATTGATGAAGCGATTGCAGTAATCTCGGAAGTAGGAGCTGTGGATATTGCCAATATCCAGAATTCGGAGGTTGCATTTCAATTATTATCCTTAGTCGGTGAAGTTGCCAATGAGGTAAATTATGAGGTTTCCGTAGATATTGCGAATCGAAGCATCAATGTAACGAATCCGGAGGGGGATACCGTTTTTATAGCAAAGAATACGGTAAATGAGACCGGTAATACAAGCGGAGATGCGGTTTGGATGATTATTTTAATCCTGTCAATCCTTAGTATAAGCTGTGTGCCATTGTTGCTATTCCATATCATCAATCGAAGGAATGAGCAGAGGCTTCGATGGAATGGACATAATAAAGCTCAGTCAGGGGCGTTTTATGAAGAATAAAATCATTCATATAATGCCATATCTTTTTATGCCGATGCTTTTATGTTTGTTGTGCTATTGCCTGTTTTCCCTTGTTTTGACTCCGGTCCAGCGCTTGATTGATACAACACTTGTGATTTCTCTGTCGGATGAGACGCCAATTCCCTTTTATGAACTAAAGACGATATATAAAGCAGATACAATACAGGAAACAAGAGTTTATGAGGCTGAGTTATATCAACCCACACCTGATATAACGGATATTAATGAAGATAACAGTACCAATATCGAAGAAGTAGTTAGGATCAATGAGATCCAATTTCCTAAACTAGGGGAACATTATGGCATGATATCCTGCGAGAGAATTAATCTGGAGGTGCCCGTTTATTGGGGTGATACGAAAAAGATATTAAGTACAGGGGTTGGGCAATTTATGGGAAGCTTCCTTCCCGGGTTTAATCGTTGTATTTTATTATCTGCTCATAATAATACCTTCTTTAAACCTCTGGAAATAATTCAGGAAGGGGATATTATTAATTATTCAACCAATTATGGTGAATATCAGTATCTTATTGATGAAGTATCGATTTTAAATACGGGCGATGCAGAGGAAATGCTTGAGCATGTCCTTGGCCGTAATGGAGAAAAATTAATTATGTATACCTGCTATCCCTTTCGCTCCAATGTAAGTAATAAGGAGAAACGCTTATTTGTGTATGCTAATAAGGTTTCAGGTCCGGAAGTGGAGATGGCATATGGGCAAAATTAAATGTGGTAAGGAGCAGCTTGTCATAAAAGTGAGGCAAGCTAGCTTTGTGATACGTAAAATACTTTATTTTCTAATTACCTTTTTATCATCCCTCTTACTTGTAGGAGTCGCAGTATTTACTGCCCTAAGCTGGAGCCTTGACTTTAATCGAATAAGTAAGGTTTTGGATAGCAGTAATTACTATACGAATCGAGCCCAGGAAATTGAAAGCGATCTTAAGATCATTACAATGCCGACAAGGCTGGGGTTGGAGATATTGGATGGGGTAATTATAGAAAATGAGATTCAAGAGGAAATTAAACTACAGCTCCTGAATGCTTTTCATAATAGAGATACTCAAGTTAGTCCTGAGAAAATGAAAGACAGATTAAGGGATAAGCTAAATCAATATCTTGAGAAGAGAGGTGTTTCCTCGGATCAAGAATTATCCCTATATATTAATAATTATATTAATTCCGTATCGAATTGGTATTGTCATAGTCTGAAGATACCTTTAATGGATGATATCATCCGATCCATCAATAATCATCGGCTGCTCTATTCTTTGGTGATGCCTGTAATGATTGGGCTTATTTTGATTATGATGCTTCTGTTATATCGATGGAATTCCTTTCGAGGCTTTATCTTTTATGCCTACAGCAGTTCACTGGCTACGGCGCTGATGCTTGTAGTATTATGGAGGGTTATGATAAAAGGAATAAGCTCCGGGTTGCAAATAACGCCGAATTCTCTGAAGCTGTTTTGTGGTGAGTATCTTCACGCTATTTCCCATAGCTTATTCAACTTTAGTATTCTATTTGTACTTTTATCCCTTATTCTATTGCTGGCAACAAGAGCCTCTAAAATCAAAATACTGCCTAAGCTTAGGAAGCAACAAAAGAATGAAACTCGGGGATAGACGATGCAGTGGGGGATGAGGCCTTCCTCTCTCTAGTAAATTAACTTAGTATTTTGGATAATGCAGCAATAATTCCAATCCAAAGTAAAATGCTAATCCCAAGTCCATTAAGGATACCTTTATAAAATTTAAACTCGTCGTCCGGCTTCATAGAACCTCCTGTCCTATCATGATTTTTCTATGTTATGATTAGTATTAACTTCTCGGAACAAATCATTCAGGTAAAAATCATTTAGAGCCTTTTATGACTATGTCCATCGACAAATTTGAGTAGGGTTAGATGGGTAAAATAAATCACTCTATTCAACATGATCAAAAATACAATGTATTGAAGTTCAAAAGCAGCAGGGCGTGTCCTTGCTGCTTTTTATGTATCGAGATGGGAGGAGTCGCGATGAAGAATAGGATTGAAGAGGAGGGATTGCATTAAACGAAGTACATTACATAATAAGGAGCTTTTTTCAGGAAATTTACCTGTTATCGAACCGGATGGGTCAGTGTAGTAGTTCGGTTCAATGCAGCATGGATGGTAATTACCAAGGATTGTTTTTAAGTAAATAACTCAAGATATTTAGCTAACACTTTGAAAAAATGAAATAACTTGTTATAATGAAAGTGATTTACATTTTACTGGTTGGAAGGATACCTGCTATGGGAAAAAACATAACAATGAGGGACGTTGCTAAGCAGCTTGGCGTCAGTACGGTGACGGTATCAAAAGCCCTATCGGATCGGGAAGGGGTAAGCGCCTCCGTAAGAGAGATGATTAAGAAAAAGGCGGAAGAGATGGGCTATCGATACAATGCTCTTGGTAAGAGCATGAAGGAGAGCAAGAATTATAATATAGGCATCCTGGTTGCGGATCAATTCATGCATGAGAGTGCTTTCTATGCTAAGATGTACCAAACGATTGCGAAGGAGCTTTTAAGCTTTGATTACTTCGGAATTCTTGAGGTGGTAACGGAGGAGGATGAAAGGGAGGGGGTGCTTCCCCATATTCTACAGAATAATAAGGTGGATGGGATTATTGTGCTTGGGCAGATGAGCGGCGCTTATCTGGATCAAATCGAGGCAGCGACAATTCCCTATGTCTTTCTGGATTTCTCCAACGATCATTTTAAGGTAGACACTATTATCAGTGACAGCTTTTATGGTTCCTATGAGATTACAAGTCATCTGATACGTATTGGGCATAAGGAGATTGGCTTTGTCGGCAATATTGATGCGACCACAAGTATTATGGATCGTTATATCGGATATTATAAGGCCCTAAAGCAGAATCGTCTCGAGATCAGAGAGGACTGGATTATCAGCGATCGCGATGAGCATGGCAGATTTACGAAGATAGTGCTTCCAAATAAAATGCCGACTGCATTCGTATGCAACTGTGATGAGGTGGCTTACCATTTTATTCTGCAGCTGAAGAAGCTGGGATATCGAATTCCGGAGGATATATCGATTGTTGGCTTTGATAATTATATCTATGCAACCCTCAGTGATCCTCCTATCACTACGGTTGAGGTGAATGTAGAGGCCATGTCGGAGGCGGCAGTTGATTCCATACTAAAGAGAATAAAGCAGCCGACAAAGGACTATGGTAGAAAAGTGGTCAGTGGCAGAATTATTTATCGAGCCTCGGAGAAGCCACCTCAAGGCCTTGCTTTCGGTCCAAGACCGAAGACAAATTAGGATTGACAAATGGAGCGATTAAATCTAGAATAAAGTTAGTTAGGTTAACGATAACTTAATAAAGAGAGCTTAGCAAGCGATGATAGATCGATGTTTACGTTAGTAGCGTATTTAATCAAACATCAATAGGAATGAAATATATTAACATCAGAGTTTTACTATAATGATCCTTTTAGTAAGCGGGAAAGAAAGAGAGTCTATCGAATGAAAAATATTATTTTTATAGAACCGGTTTTTAAATCCATGATATGGGGAGGCGATAAGCTGGCTACGGAATTCGGTTATTCCATACCAAGTGACAATACCGGAGAATGCTGGGCCATCAGTGCTCATAAGAATGGGGATTGTAGGATAAAGAACGGAGAGTATGGAGGAAGAACCTTAAGCTGGCTATGGGAAAACCACAGAGAACTCTTTGGCAATGTCCAGGGGGAGGTATATCCTCTTTTGATAAAGATTATTGATGCTAAGACGGATTTAAGCATACAGGTTCACCCGGATGATACCTATGCAGGAGAACAGGAAAATGGTGCGCTGGGCAAGACGGAGTGTTGGTATATCCTAGACTCGGAGGAAAATGGTGAGATCGTGATCGGTCATCACGCCAGGGATAAGGAAGAATTAGCTAGGATGATCCGGGAGAAGCGCTGGAAGGAGCTCATACGGGTGTGCCCGGTTAAGAAGGGTGACTTTTTTCAGATTGAACCGGGAACCGTTCATGCGATCAAGAAGGGCACATTGCTTCTAGAGACCCAACAGAATAGTGACATTACATATCGTCTGTATGATTACGACAGACTGGATAACGGAAAACCCAGAGAGCTTCATATCAATAAGAGTATTGATGTAATCAGCTGTCCTCATAAGGATCAACCAGTAGCAGGTGATTTGACCTCCAATGAGAATTGCGAGTTCGAGTCATTGATCCGCTGTAAGTACTATAGTGTTAAGCGGATTCGTATGCATGGGGAACAGGATTTTGATCAAACGGAACCCTTTCTTAATGTGAGTGTAATCGAGGGAGCTGGGGAGATTGACGGAGTTCGGATTACAAAGGGGGATCATTTTATCCTGCCATATGGCTATGGAAGCTATCGACTTAAGGGAGAAATGGAATTAATCATCTCACATATATAGATTAAATTGGAGGTATTGAGGATGAGGGTGGATGAAATAAAAGGACATCTGGTGAAGGACATAATTCCTTTCTGGAAGGGTTTAAAGGATGATGAGTTCGGCGGCTTCTATGGGGAGATGGATTTTGATTTGAACTTATTTAAGAAGGCGGATAAGGGAGGTATTCTAAACAGCCGTATTCTATGGTTTTTCTCCAATGCTTATCTAACGCTTGGGGAAGAGGATAGCCTTCGATACGCAAAGCATGCTTATGATTTTTTGAGGACAGCCTTCTATGATCAAGAGAACGGGGGTGTGTTCTGGTCTGTAACCTATGACGGAAATCCCTCCGATGATACGAAGCATACCTATAATCAAGCCTTTGCCGTATATGGGCTGGCATCCTATTATCGTGCTACCGGGGATAGGGAGGCGTTGACCCTTGCTTATTCGCTTGTAGATACGATAGAAGCCCTTTGCAAGGATCAAATCGGCTATCTGGAGGCCTTCGACCGTTGCTTTAAGCCGGTCTCCAATGAGAAGCTATCGGAGAACGGAGTGATGGCAAGCAGAACCATGAATACTCTGTTGCATATGTTGGAAGCCTATACGGAGCTTTATCGTGTGGATAAGAACAACAATATTGCGGATAGGATTAGGTGGATGCTCGATCTATTTGCGGATAAGGTATATAATCCCTCCAAGTTAAGACTGGAGGTATTCTTCGATGATGGGATGAACTCCATCTTAGATTTGAACTCCTATGGGCATGATATAGAAGCCTCCTGGCTGGTAGATCGTTCGGTGGAGATATTGGAGGATCCCGAGTACACCGCCAAAATCTCGCCGATTACCAAAGCCCTTGCCTCACATATTCATTCGGTGGCTATGGATGGGACTTCTCTTAACAATGAATGTGAAAATGGTAAGGTTGATGCAAGAAAGGTGTGGTGGGTGCAGGCAGAAGCGATGCTTGGTTTCCTGAACGGTTATCAGAAGGATCCGTCTCGAAGGGATTATATTGATAGTATAGCGAAGCTTTGGGATTTTACAAAGACCTTTATGATTGATCGTAGAAAAGGCTCGGAATGGTTCTTTGAGCTCGAGAAGGATGGCTCTCCGATTGTGACCAGGGGGATTGTAGGTCCTTGGAAATGTCCTTATCATAACGGAAGAATGTGCTTTGAGGTGATTGAGCGCAAGGTAGACTTTTAATAGATAGTAACTATAAAGAGCTGCATCGATGGTGCAGTAGAGGAGGATAAATGATGCATCCAAAGTATTACGTTGAGTTAGACAAATACGAGCGATTGATTTCGAAGAAGAATGAGGTAAGTACCATCTATTCCGGCATGTATGACCGCTATGTGAATCCTGTGTTGACCAGTGAACATATTCCGCTGTTCTGGAAATATGATCTGGATGAGAGGACAAATCCATATTTCATGGAACGTCTCGGTGTAAATGCAGTATTTAATTCCGGTGCGATTGAGCTAGACGGCAAATATTATCTGATAGCCAGAATTGAAGGGAATGATAGAAAGTCCTTCTTTGGTGTGGCAGAAAGTGATAGTCCGGTGGATGGCTTTCGCTTCTGGGATTACCCGGTAGTTCTTCCGGATACCTGTAAGAAGGAAACCAATGTGTATGATATGCGTCTTACCAAGCATGAGGACGGCTATATCTATGGAGTATTCTGTTCTGAGAGTAAGGACGAGGGGAATTCGGATTTATCCGCGGCCGTAGCAGAGGCGGGTATTGTCAGAACCAAGGACTTGGTCACCTGGGAGCGATTGAATAATTTAAAGACCCTGCAATCTCCACAGCAGAGAAATGTGGTGCTTCATCCGGAGTTCGTGAACGGAAAGTATATGTTCTATACCAGACCCATGGACGGCTTTATCGAAACCGGCTCCGGTGGTGGAATCGGTGTGGGCTTCTGTGAGGATATCACCAATGCAATCATTGAGGAAGAGATCATTACCAGTAAGAGAAAATATCATACCATTACCGAAGCGAAGAACGGTGCCGGAGCAGTTCCGATTAAGACGGAAAAGGGATGGATTCACATAGCCCATGGGGTACGTAATACGGCAGCAGGGCTCCGTTATGTCATCTATGTTTTTGCCACTGATTTAGAGGATCCGACCAAGGTGATCGCGGAACCCTCCGGCTTCTATCTTGCACCCTTAGGAATCGAGCGTGTGGGGGACGTATCCAATGTGGTATTCACCAACGGTGCAATTGCCAGGGATAACGGCGAGGTATACATCTATTATGCTTCCTCTGATACCAGACTGCATGTGGCTGCAACTACGGTGGATCGACTTGTCGATTATACCTTCCATACACCCAGCGATCCGCTCCGATCCGTAGAATGTGTGCAGCAGCGCTGTGACTTGATCCGTAGGAACCTAGAGCTTATTCATCAATAAAATAAGAGATTTTATAAAAATGAGTTAATACTAAATCATTCATAGATTTTCACTTACATGATACCATTATCGCAATTATATATTTATATAAATTGTAGTGCAAGGATACAGGAAGATAGATGTGTGAAATATCTACTTCCTGTATTTTTGTATAGGATGGATTGGTAAATGTTTTATTTAACCTTTTTGTGAGAGCTTCTCTTGAGCTCTTAGCAAAACCGGTTTTATTCACAATAATAGAAATCTTAGCTTTTTATTGTTAAGACCGGATTGGATTTTTGTATATTTTATTGTACTTAGCTAGTGTGCATGTAGGTGCATAGTAGTATATAAGCTTGTTATTAATTTTCTCTGTAGATAATCATATGTTTACTATAACGAGTTCTAAGTAATTGCTGTGACTATACCCTGTGTAGCAAAATATGCTTGAATAAACAGCTCAAATGTAGTAAACTTCGCTTATGCAATAAATAGTGCAAAACGATTACATATATTATGCGTTGAATGGTGTTTGCATAAGGAACCTATGCAACCGATATTCATAGTGATTGTTCAATGATAAATGTTGATTGGAGGAGAGGACAGGAATGAAGAAGGTTACCATTCAGGATGTGGCGAAGGAGCTGAAGCTATCCAGGAATACGGTGGCAAAGGCCCTAAATAACAGTGATACGGTTTCCTATGAGACCAGGTACGTAGTTATTGAGAAGGCATATGAGATGGGCTATTCCAAGCTGTCTCCGGTAGTACTTAATGAATTCAAGCTTAGAAATAAAATTGATGATACCAAAACAATCGTGGTATTGACCAGAAGGGAGATCTCTGTGTTTTGGAACAGCATCATTATGGGAATATCCGATGAGCTGAATAAGTACGGCTGTAAGCTTCAATTCAATTTTATCAGTGAACAGGATGAGAAGAAGCTGGTGCTACCCCTGGACTTACAGGCGGAGGTCAGCGGAATAATCATGCTGAGTGTTTTTGACATCGAATATATCGATCAGATTATGAGGCGGAATGTTCCGGTTGTGTTTCTGGATGCACCCTGTGAATTGGATCATATTGCATCCTATGGTGACATTGTGATCTGTGAAGGACATAATAGCGTAAAGAAGATTACCACTGATTTGCTTCATCAAGGCTTTAAGAGAATTGGCTTTATCGGTGATATCACATATTGTAAATCCATTCATGATCGTTATCAGGGGTATCTGAGTGCTCTGTTGGCAGCCGGAATCAGTATGGATGACTCCATAGTTGCTACCTACCATACTCCAACTAAATTCTATAAAACTGAGGAAGTGGATAAGGCTTTGGAGGGCTTCTCCTCCATGCCGGAAGCAATTGTATGTGCCAATGATGATATTGCCTTAGATGTGATACGATGTCTTCGGGCAAGAGGGCTTTCGGTTCCTCAGGATGTGGCAGTAACAGGTTATGATAATGTAGAGGGTATGTCACAGGTGGAGCCCATATTAACCACAGTGAGAGTGGGCAATCAAAGGCTTGGACGTAGATTGGTGCAGCAGCTGATGTGGAGAATACAGAATCCAACCTTCCCGAAGGAAGTGATTTTTATCGGAGTGGAAGTGATATTCCGCCAGTCCTCCATGAAGGAAGATGGAACAAAAAGAGAGCTATAATAATAGAGGGAGCAGCAGAAGATGCGGCTCCCCTTTTTATTTCAAAATAGGAAATAAGGATTGTTATTTCGAAAAAAATGTGATATAATGCACAAATAATACACAATGATGCTCTTATAAATGCACTATTATGCACCATATATAATTTGGGCTCAGCAGTACTTTGCCGACAATATGGTGAGCTGGGGGATCATGGTTATTCACCGATGGAAAATGGCTTCCCGTGAAATAAGCTAAAATGATATGAAAAAGGAGAGAAACATGAGTAAAGTAAAAATGTTCACCAATCAATTACCAAATATACCTTGGCAGGAAAAGCCTGCTGATTGTGTCGGACCGGTTTGGAGATATTCTGAGAATCCGATCATTAACCGGAACCCGCTTCCCGGGGTTGCACGTATTTTTAACAGTGCTGTTGTTCCTTACAACGACGCATTTATCGGTGTATTCCGTGCAGAACAGATTGACGGTGTGCCTCATCTGTATATGGGCTACAGTAAGGATGGAGTTCATTGGACCTATGATCATAACAAGATCCCCTTTGTGAACGAAAAGGGCGAGCCCTTTATGCCCAGATATGCATATGATCCCCGCTTGGTTAAGGTGGAAGATACTTATTACATTATATGGTGTACTGATTTTTATGGAGCGGCCTTGGGGATGGCGAAAACAAAGGACTTTAAGTCCTTTGTCCGAATAGAGAATCCTTTCCTCCCCTTCAATCGTAATGGTGTGCTGTTCCCAAGAAAGCTTAACGGGAATTTTGTACTTCTTTCCAGACCAAGTGACAGTGGCCATACTCCTTTTGGGGATGTGTTCCTCAGCGAGAGTCCGGATCTTACCTTCTGGGGAAAGCATAGGCATGTGATGGCCCGCGGAAGCCAATGGTGGCAATCCTTAAAAATCGGTGGCGGTGCTGCTCCGATTGAGACAAGTGAGGGATGGTTAATGTTCTATCATGGCGTTACCGGAACCTGTAACGGTTACGTTTACAGTATGGGAGCCTGTATTTTGGATATAGATAACCCGTCCATCGTCAAGTACCGCTGTAATAACTTTATTCTGACACCGGAAACCTGGTACGAGGAGCGGGGTTTTGTAGCAAATGTAGTATTTCCCTGTGCCGCATTAACCGATTCAGATACAGGAAGAATTGCAATTTATTATGGTGCTGCGGATAGCTATGTCGGACTGGCCTTTACTACAGCGGATGAGATCGTAGCATATATAAAGGCTAACGATGCAGCAACCCATGAGGATAGGAATTTGGGAGTATTATAAGAGGCAGATCACTCCGTCACTACTTCGTAGGGCCAATCGATGATACCGCCAAAATCATATATTTTGGTATAACCCAGATTGCTTAATGTTTTGGAAGCCTGTGCGCTTCTCCTGCCGCTTCGGCAATACAAAAGAATGGTAGCATCTTTGTCGGTCAGTAATTCCTCTGCCTTTGACACAAGTTCAAAATCAGGGATCAGAAGAGCCCCCTCGATATGTCCCTCCTCGTATTCCTCTGGTGTTCTTACATCCAGTAAGATAAGCTCTTTTGAGGCGTCCATCATCTCCTTGGCTTTGTCCGCACTGATTTTCTCGAGAATGACCTCCATTGCAGGCTCTGCGGTAGCACTGGGCTCAACCTCCGTGACGGGCATGGGTTTTTGATCTATAGTCGGGTTCATATCCTTGGCACAGCCTGACATTAGAAAGGTAACCAGGGCAAGGGTAAGAATAAGGATCTTTTTCTTCATAACAATCTCCTTTCTGTATGGCGATTATATTGAAATGGTTTGATGGTTCTTTAGGAGGCAGCAAACACCACACCGAGCACTGCTCCATAAATCGTAGACCTTAAAGGGGTCTTGGTTAATGCACAGGAGCCAGTCGGGCAGCCGACGACCTTATAATACAGAAAACCGAGAACAGCACCGAGGATACCGCCCAGTAATAATTTTAACAGTGTAGACATGGAATTTCCCCCTTTTATATTATAGCATAGGATTGGAGTGTCAAAAGGAGTATTTTGCATATTGACGGAGTCAAAATGAGAAATAACCTTTCGCGCTCCAATTTTGTATTTCTATGCTCCAATTATAAGGAATGAATGCCGAAGCTTCCGTGATGTTATCACAAGAAAAGGAACGCCCTGTCGTATTATAGTGTTCAAAGGAAATTGCAATTAGAAGCATAATAATCACAAGGGCGTGATATAGATTATTGAAGTGCTTTATTTGGGTGAATAAGGGGGATGCTATGGATGAATTTGAGATGAAGAGAAGAATCTATGGATACATCAAGGAAATATGTCATTATAGTCAGATGCAGGTATTTGCTACTTCCTATTATCAGAAGAACTATTTCCAGATGCAGATTGATGATGCAACAGGAGCCTTGATCAATCTTTACATGGAGCTATGGGCACCACCGGAGCATAAAAAAAGAAGAAGCCGCAGTTATCATTATCAGGCGAATGATATCGAGAGCTATGAGCAGAGAATTCAGCCCGTAGGGCAGCAACCATGGGGGCAGGATTTAACAAAGGAGCAGCTGTCTGAAGCAGAGCAGTTCAATGAGTTGGCTTCTTTTTTGGAACAAATACCTGAAGTGGAGCAATCCAACCAACAGAGCTTTTCGTCGGAGCAGCAGCCCGAAACAGAGCAGCCATCACAGCAGGAAGCAAGGAGCTTTACAGAGCAGGATTTGGCGGCCTTTAACGGAATGGACGGAAATCCTGCTTATGTTGCCGTCAACGGAATTGTTTATGATGTTAGTTCGGTTATGAGATGGGCAGGCGGTACACATTTTGGATTGGAGGCCGGACGGGATCTTAGCGGCCCGTTTATGTTATGTCACCATGGAATATTGGAACGATTGAGTAAATTACCTAAGGTTGGGGTATTAGTAAAGGGGGTGTAATTAACACCCCCATTTTCTTATACAGCGTTATGGCAGAAGGCAACAATTCGGTCTACGGGAATATCGCATACAGAGCCAACAGCACGGAAGGGACCTTCATGGCCGCCCTTTCCGCCGAAGCATCCACCGGGACCTCTTCCGGGACCTCCGTCAAAATCACCGCAGATATTTTCTGCAAGTGGATTGGATGGAGGGGTACCCTGTTCTGTTACCAAACGGACAAAACAAGAATTTACAGTGATTAAAACACCGGTAAAGCCACAACCGGATACGCCACCGCTGGTTGTAAAAATTGTTACGGTCTCACCGATAAATTCACACATATGCTCCAGTAAAGTAACTCCGCGTGATCCTCCGAAGCAATTAAAGCCAAAATTTGATCTGTTACCACAAAATGACATATTTATTCCTCCTTATAACTAATAATTGATAATTGAATAGGGAAATACTTCTATCGTATCGGATTAAGATAATCCATTGCCTTCGTGTCTTTTGATGCTTGGGTAGGGTGTTTCAGTTTAAATCGCATTATGGCAGAAGCTTACTATCTTATCTACCGGAATATCACATACGGAGCCTACTCTGAAATGTTTATTGTAATCTTCATTGTGCATCTCTCTTCTATCGCATACATTTGACTCACCAAAGGGATTACTAGGTGCAGTTCCGATGCGATCAACCAGTGTGACAAAGCAGGGATTTACTCGAATGAGAACACCCGTGAACCCGCAGCCGGAAGCACCACCACTGGTAGTAAATATAGTAACTGTCTGACCAATAAAACGGCACAGCTCTTCAAATGACATATTCATTCCTCCTTGATCACTTCATAGATTCGTCATTTTTCTTTCGAATCCTACTATATCCTATGC
>JAEYXC010000159.1 GCA_023428655.1 Bacillota bacterium
TCAGTTGAAAAGAGTACCCGCGTAAAGGCAAGAGTAAAGGCACATGCATTCCGTGAGTTCGTGGAGGGCAAGGATAAGGTTGTTATCATGGGACATAGAATTGGCGATGTGGATTCCTTTGGTTCTGCCATCGGTGTATACCGTATCGCAAAGTCCTTTAATAAAAAGGTCCATATCGTAATTAATGAGGTAACCTCATCCCTACGTCCGCTTATGAATAAGTTTGTGAATAATCCGGATTATGAAGAGGATATGTTCTTGAAGAACGAACAGGCCAGGGAGGTTGTAGATATTAATACACTCCTGGTTATTGTAGATGTTAATCGGCCTTCCTATCTGGAATGTGCGGAATTGTTAGAACGTACCAAAACCATCGTAATTTTTGATCACCATCGTCAGACCAATGAAGCGATCGATTCTGCAGTATTATCCTATGTGGAGCCCTATGCCTCCTCAACTAGTGAGATGATAGCGGAGATTATGCAATATATCGGGGGCAACCTTAAGCTGAAGCCCGTCGAGGCAGATGCCTTATATGCAGGTATCATGATTGATACGAATAACTTTTTGACAAAGACTGGAGTTCGTACCTTTGAGGCAGCTGCTTATCTGAGAAGGAGTGGGGCGGATATCACTCGAATCCGTAAATCCTTCCGAAGTGAGATGGTTGAATTTAAAATTAAAGCGGATGCGATCAGCAGTACTGAGATTTATCTTAAGCATTATGCAATCGCTGTCTGTACCAGCTCGGACGTGGATAGTCCGATGATCATAGGGGCTCAGGTTGCAAATGAGCTTCTTAACATTAATGATATTAAGGCTACCTTTGTTTTAACGGATTTTAATGGCGTTATATACATCAGCGCCAGATCTATTGATGAGGTAAATGTTCAAATTATTATGGAAAAGCTTGGCGGAGGCGGACATTTAAGTGTGGCCGGAAGCCAGTTAGAGAATACAACGATCCAGGATGCTATATTTAAACTCAAATCAACCTTAACGAAGATGCATGAAGAGGGAGAGTTGTAGTCAAAATCGATCGATAAAGGAGAGAGACACATGGAGGTTATTTTAACACAGGATGTAAAGTCCCTTGGTAAGAAGGGTGATATTGTTAAAGTGAATGATGGCTATGCAAGAAACTTCATTTTACCGAAGAAGTTAGGAATGGAAGCAACAAAACAGAATCTCTACGATTTAAGTATGCAAAAGGCAGCAGAGGAGAAAAGACAAAAGGAGATTTTAGAAGAGGCAAAGACCTTTGGAAAGAAGCTGGAGGAGCTTACAATTAAGCTGTCCATCAAGGCCGGTGAAGGCGGTAAGACCTTTGGTTCCGTCTCCACGAAGGAAATTGCAGAGGCAGCAAAGAAGCAATTTAATCTTGACATTGATAAGAAGAAGCTGCAGTTAAATGACCCGATTAAGCATGCCGGATCCTATACTGTTCCCGTTAAATTACACCCTCAGGTAACCGCAGAGCTTAAGGTTGTGGTTGAAGCAGTTTAAGTAAGTAACTTTGCTACGGGAGGATTACCAATGGATGAATCATTTATAAAAAGAATACTTCCCCATAGCGCTGAAGCCGAACAATCGGTAATCGGATCGATGATTATGGATAAGGATGCAATTGTGGCTGCCTCGGAGGTAATCAGCAGTACCGATTTCTACGAGCAGCAATATGCGATTCTTTATGAGACCATGCAGGAGCTGTATAATGAGGGAAAACCCGTCGATCTCGTCACTCTTCAGGACCGACTGAAGGAGAAGGACGTTCCTCCCCAGGTCTGCAGTCTGGAATTCATAAGAGATCTGGTTACTGCAGTACCAACCTCTGCCAATGTTAAGTATTATGCGCAGATTGTTAGGGATAAAGCGGTGCTTCGAAGACTGATTAAGGTTGCAGAAGAGACAGCGAATGATTGCTACCTGGATAAAGAGAAGCTGGACGTAATCATGGAGAAGACCGAAAAACAAGTATTTGATATCGTCCAGAATAGAGGAACCAAGGAATTTACAGATATCAAGGAGGTTGTTCTCCGGTCCATAGACAGCATTGAGGCGGCAGCGAAAAATCAGGGTAGTGTTACCGGTGTTGCTACCGGTTTTTATGATTTGGATTATAAGACAGCAGGCCTACAGCCTTCTGATTTAATATTGATTGCAGCCAGACCCTCCATGGGTAAGACTGCATTTGTACTTAATATTGCGGAGTATGTTGCACTCAAATCAAATGTAACTACTGCGATATTCAGCTTGGAGATGTCCCAGGACCAGCTGGTTAAGCGTATGCTGGCCATGAACTCCAGAGTAGATTCCCAGGCAATACGTACCGGCTCCCTATCGGGAGAGGATTGGGCACTGCTCATGGAAAGTGCTCGTGTCATCGGTAATTCTAATCTGGTGATTGATGATACCTCAGCCATCTCCGTCAGTGAGCTTCGATCAAAATGTCGTAAGCTGAAGCTGGAGAAGAATTTGGGATTGATCATTATCGATTACCTTCAGCTGATGACCGGTAGTAAAAAGTCGGAATCCAGACAGCAGGAGATTTCTGAGATCTCAAGATCTCTCAAATCCTTAGCAAGAGAAGTAAATGTACCGGTGGTTGCCTTATCCCAGCTAAGTCGTGCCGTGGAGCAGCGACCGGATAAACGCCCGATGCTATCCGATCTTCGTGAATCCGGTGCTATTGAGCAGGATGCCGACGTTGTAATGTTCATCTACCGAGATGATTACTACAACAAGGATACCGAAGAACCGGGAGTATCAGAAATTATTATCGGAAAACAAAGAAACGGTCCCGTAGGAACCGTAAAGCTGGCTTGGCAAGCGAACTTCACAAAGTTCGCAAACTTGGAACGCTGAGACCTGCATAAAAAGAAAGAAAGCTACGCGCAAGAGCTCGCTCTTAAGCGCGTAGCTTTCTTTCTTTTTATATAGGCGAAGCCTATGCCACCGAGAGGCCGAAGGCATCGAGGTGGTGCAGGTCTCAGCAAGAGAGACCGTGGCGAAGCCTATGCCACCGAGAGGCCGAAGGCATCGAGGTGGAGCAGGACTCAGCAAGAGAGACCATGGTGGTGCAGGTCTCAGCTATTAATACATTTTTATAAAATGATTGACAAAAATTTCATAAGTGAGTACAATTGGTCATTAATGAATTTATCAATAAATTGCTTCAAAGTAGAATGGAGGGGGATATTCTTGGAAACAAAGCATGCTAAGCTAACATATTTCGGATTGCCCAGGAGTGTATATGTAATATTTTTTGCCAGAGTGGTAAACTCGATGGGTAATTTTGTCCATCCGTTCATGACTCTGTTATTGACCTCAAAAGGAGGTATGGGTGAGGAAAAGGTAGGGTTATTTCTTCTGCTTTCTTCCATCGTTCAGATACCGGGGTCCTTGCTGGGAGGCAAACTCACTGATAAATTGGGGAGAAAGAAAATTATGAT
Organism: Bacillota bacterium; assembly: GCA_023428655.1. Taxonomy (GTDB): domain Bacteria; phylum Bacillota; class Clostridia; order Lachnospirales; family Lachnospiraceae; genus Mobilitalea. The sequence goes on from JAEYXC010000159.1 coordinate 3,453, forward strand.
TGCCTTCATGGGACTGGCAGCCTTATGCTTGATTCCATGTGCCTTTTTGCTTGATAATCAAGAGCTTTTTCAATACATACCCTGGTTATTAATCTTATCCTCCTATTTTGGGAGTGTGGCAGGACCTGCCAGCGGGGCTATGATGAATGATTTAACATTACCCCAGAACCGTCAAGCGGCATTTTCGCTGCTATATATGGGTATGAATGCAGGAACAGCCCTTGGCTCCATCATAGCAGGAGTTCTATTTAATAATTTTATGAAGTACCTGTTTATAGGAGATGCCATTACAACACTAATATCGATCCTATTACTGGCGTTGTTGGTAAAGGAGACGAAACCGGAGACGGAAGAGCTTGAGCAGGTTGCCCAGGTGAGAATGGATGAGAAAGCAGAAAAGGGTGGTCTACTCTCAGCCTTATTAAAACGCCCGACTCTTTTGATTTTTGCTTGCTTTGATATGCTATATGCTTTTGTCTATGCACAAACTAATTTCAGTCTGCCCTTACAGACCAAAACCGTTTTTGGAGAAGAGCTGGGAGCCGGTTTTTTTGGAACCATAGCAATGATCAACTGCCTTGAGGTAATCTTCCTGACAACGGTTATCACCTTAATTACAAGAAAGATTCGACCGGTTTATAATGTGGCAATTGCAGGCATTTTCTATGCCATAGGCTTTGGTATGCTATTCTTTGTGGAGAGCTTCTGGTTGTTCATTCTATCCACTGTCATTTGGACCGTGGGAGAGATTATTAATGCGACCAACATTGGTGTTTATATTGCCAACCATACACCCATTACCCATCGTGGACGGTTCAATTCCATCATAAACATTATAACAGGTACTGGGCACGCGATATCACCTTATATTATGGGTGCATACATTGCTCGATACAGTGTTACTAATGTATGGCCGATCATATCTGTCGTTTCCATCGTTGCCACATTATCAATGTACATGCTGGGTACCTATGAAAAACAGAAGGAGAAAAGGATAAAAGCAGATGAAATCATGGTTTAGAAATCTAAGTTACAGAAGGAGCCTTCGAATATTTTCTTTGTAATTTTCCAGTATTGTATATCATTTTATAAAGTTTTTGTTGAAAAGAGGGAACTTCTATGTGGTTTCCTTTTTTTGTGTCGATAAGTTATATGGGAATAAGTGGGAATTATATTGCAATTGAAGTTTGCTATGTTATAATGTAAAAAGTGGAAAATAAATACATAATAAGGGAGGGTGTTGAAGTGGAGGAAGTTAGGTATATGATTTCTGAGGCCTCAAAGCGTGTCGATGTAGAAGCCCATGTTCTCAGGTATTGGCAAAAGCAGCTGGGTCTACCGATTTCCCGAAATGAGATGGAACAACGATACTATAAGGAAGCAGATATTGAGCTTTTTAAGAAAGTAAAGTTATTGAAGGATCGGGGGTTTCAGCTGAAGGCTATTAAGATGCTTATATCTAATTTGGATAAGCCGGAGATACTTGATACGGATGCTGAAATATTACTTGGAGAAAGACTAGTTGGGAAGGAGCAGCACATGCAACAGGAGGAAAAACTACAGGAAAATGAAAGTGGGACAAGCTTAATCACCGAGAAGGAGCAGAGTGAAATTGCGGAGGACCCGAGTTCAAAGATGAGTCAGTTCAAAGCGGTCTTAAGCCATATCGTTTTGGAGGCATTAAAAGAAAACAACGCAGCGCTATCGCAGGATATCAGTTCCAATGTTTGCGATGGGGTGATAAAGGAAATGAATTATTTGATGCGTATTCAGGAAGAAAAGGAGGAAGAACGTTACCGTAAGTTTGATGCAACCTTAAGAGACTATCAAAAGGGCAGAATGATGGTGGCGGCTACTTCCGAACATAAGAGAAAGAAATCGAAATTCTTTAAGAAAAATCATCCTTATATTTAGGTGTATATCGTCCGTGGATTGGACAAGCATTACATCGTGCCAAGGATATCGTAATAGAAAAAGAGAGTGAAACGGATACGTTCGTTTCACTCTCTTTTATGTAATTTACACAAAGGGAAAGCGAAACCATATCTATGGTTAGTTATACGCACTCCCGTGATAACCGAAGAGACTAATAGTCAGTTTCTAACGGTTTTCGTTATGCTGAAATTGCTGATGTAGGGCATGTATCTGCACATGCTCCACAGTCGATGCATGCATCAGCATCAATTTCATAATGATTAGCTCCTTCAGAAATTGATCCGGTAGGGCATGTATCTGCACATGCTCCACAGCTAATACAGTCGTCACTAATAGTATATGCCATTGTCAAATTACCTCCTTTACCTGTAATCCCTTACATTTTAATATATGATTTATCAGAATGCAAGGTTATTTTAAAAGTTTACATGGATTGGTTAAAACATCACAGGTCCGGTATTTGATTTGAAGGCTTGACGATATGAGCTCAATGGAATATAATAGGCCTAAGCTATTGCGAATGCGAAGGTATCGCATTATAATAGATACTATCCTAGTTGAAAAATGCTTTATGGAGGGCACAGCCTTCCATCTAGGTTACAATATTTCATGAGTAAGGAGGAATATACGATGGCTAAAATTACGAAGGACATGACAATCGCACAGGCAATTTCCATCGATCAGAGCATCATTCCTGTGTTATTAGATATAGGCATGCATTGCCTCGGCTGCCCGTCCGCACAGGCAGAGACGTTGGAGGAAGCAGCTATGGTTCACGGCCTAGATCCCGAGGATCTTATGGACCGAATTGAAGCAGAGGTAGGCGAATAAGCACATAAGTGGTTGCTTATGGGTTTTTACCAGTGGGAAGAAAAAACAGGAGGCGAAAGCCTCCTGTTTCATTGTTTTAATTCTTACATAACAGATAATATCTGTAATGCATGATCTTTTACGATAACCTCAAAGTGTTCATTATAGTAAGCGGAGCTAGCGTAGGTGGCTCTCTCTACCTTACCGTATTCAGAGATAATATTACATACCTTATTGAATTCCTCCGGTGTATGATCAGAAATGCTGATGACCAGATAATAAATGGAATTCACAGGGTTCTTATATAAGGTATTGATCCCATTATAGGTACTAACCATGATATATGCTAACTGGGTAACCTCTTGTAATGAACGGAAGGAATAAATCTTAATTAAGTTTGACGGTACTTGAACGCCGGACTTCTCGGTCAAATCATTCTTGGGTTCCTCCGGTGCATCTAAGATTGCTTCTTTTGAATTCTCTAGAATATCTTCATTTAAATCTTCATCCATCTGGTCAAAGCAATTTATAATTTCATCCGCATAGGAATCCTCATCTGACTCATTTTTATCGGTGTTCTCATGAACATTAAAAGAGGAAAACTTGGAAAAACGGGTATCCAGTTCATCCGGATCCTCTACCTTAGTAATTACAAGAATTAGACATTCCGTAGACACTGGTATTGCTTCTATCATCAAAGGAATATCATCCACTTCAAATCCGAACTCATAAAACGCCTGTTGTATCATATCTCGAAATAATGCTTTTGCCTTCTCCGTACCATAAGCCAACTCGCTTATCTTCAGTTCCCGGTCGATCAGATCACTTTTATTCAAGGTACATCTTATTTGGTTATCACTGATTTTTTCTATCTTCATAAAGTACACCCCTTTCTGTACTAAACAGGAACTGATCCTCGCAATTACGAAAATCCATCCATCGGTGTAAACAAAGTATAATTTAAAACACTACTAAAGTCAATATACCTAGTTATGAAATTTGTGTTAATAAACCCCGTATTTTACGGATGAAATCGGGTGTTGTGTTGTGATTTATTACAAAATTATGACCAAATATCGTGATTTTAGACAGTGCAAAAAGCATTGATTTATTTCCAGTATCTGACTATAATAATACTATGACTCGATTTCTGTTTTATGTTATGCTGATAGGAAAGGAGAGAATGCAACAGGAGATCTGGTTTCAAAAATATCAAATCGAAGGATTACTCGGCAGCGGAGGCACTGCCAGGGTATATCTCGCTAAACACATCAAATTAAATTCTTATCGCGCAATCAAATGTATTTCTAAAACCCATCCCTTATATGAATTACAACGTAATGAAGCTCATATTTTAAAAAATCTGAAACACTCTTGCATCCCTATAATTTATG
>JAEYXC010000169.1 GCA_023428655.1 Bacillota bacterium
GCAATGAGATAGAGCAGTATGAGGCAATGGACTTCGTACATATTGATGCAAGAGTAACCAGCTTCCAGGATGCACTTCAGCTCAATATTAGTAGAATTTATAAGGCGAGAGAGGGAGAATATTATCCTGAGGATTATTTTCCGGTCACTACCAAGGATGTAGAGGCTATGTATCGGGAAATCAAGGAATATATCCAGGGTATTAAGGATGTGAGCCTGCGTACTTTGGCAGAGGATTTCTTTATTAACGATACACAGTTTATCAAACGCTTTAAAAGTCATTCCGCTGCAAAAAGTGTCCATCATAGCTTTATGGGAGGACTGTTAGAGCATACACTTAGTGTAGTAAAGCTATGCAATTACTATACGACGAGCTATCCAGTACTAAACAAGGATCTGTTGATTACGGCAGCCCTATTCCATGACATCGGAAAGATGGAGGAGCTATCTACCTTCCCGGAGAACGATTACACAGATGATGGACAATTGCTCGGACATATTTTTATCGGTGCTAATATCGTAAGCAATCACATTAATAAGATGGGCAAGTTTCCTCCAAAGCTGGCCAATGAGTTAATTCACTGTATCCTGTCCCACCATGGTGAGCTGGAATATGGTTCGCCGAAGAAGCCGGCAACGGCAGAGGCCATGGCACTGCATTTTGCCGATAATACGGATGCAAAGATGCAGACAATCTCGGAGATGCTAATGGGAGGAGACCCTAAGGTAGAATGGCTGGGATATCAGAGACTCTTTGAGTCTAACATTATGCGAAGTACAAAAAGTAAGGAATAAACAAGGATAAAATAGATAACGATACATCAGGGTGAGGATTGTCCGGCTTGGCGATATAGCTAACTTGACAATCCTTATTGTGAGATAGAAGGGTGGTTATGTGAAAAGTCAAAGATTTTTCACACGCAAATTTGTGCCTGCGGCCCAAAGTTTGCAGGTATTGATGAAAGGCATGGTTATTGATATGACGGCTCTAAAGAAGAATGATCAGGTAGAAATCAAGATTGAAGATATTGGTTCTGACGGGGAAGGCATCGGCAGATACGAGGGCTATACCTTATTTGTCAAGGATACAGTTATGGGAGATGTGGCACTGGTACAGGTGATGAAGACTGGTAAGACCTACGGTTATGCCAGGCTGGTTAAGCTTCTGGAGCCTTCGGCCCATCGAGTAGAGCCCAGGTGTCCGGTAGCAGCTCGTTGTGGCGGCTGTCAGCTGATGCATGTGGATTATTCAAAGCAGTTGGAATATAAAGAGGATAAGGTTCGCAACTGTCTCGCCAGAATTGGCGGCTTTAGCGAGATACCGATGGAGCCGATCTGTGGCATGGAGGAACCGTTTTATTATCGTAATAAATCCCAATACCCCGTCGGCAGGAATAAGGATGGCAGCATCGCCATCGGATTTTATGCAGGAAGAACCCATGCAATCATTGATACTCCGCACTGCTATATCGGTGCCAAGGTCAATGAAGAGATCATATCGGTGGTACGTTCCTTTATTGAGAGGAATAACCTGGAGCCTTATGACGAGGAGAAGCATAAAGGCCTAATCCGTCATATCCTTACTAGAGTGGGCTATCGGACTGGTGAGATTATGGTGTGCCTGGTGATCAACGGTAAGGACCTACCCAAGCAGGAGGAGCTTGTGCAAAGCCTCATAAAGATTAGCGGCATGAAGAGTATCTGTCTGAATGTGAATAAGGAGAAGACGAATGTCATTCTGGGAGACAGGATTATCCCTCTCTGGGGAGAACCCTATATCACGGACTATATCGGGGATATCAAATATCAGATCAGCCCCCTGTCCTTCTATCAGGTGAACCCAATCCAGACCAAAAAGCTTTATGACATTGCACTGGAATATGCAGATCTACATGGAGAAGAGACCGTATGGGACATCTACTGTGGAATTGGTACTATCTCATTATTCTTAGCTCAGAAGGCAAGGAAGGTATACGGAGTTGAGATTGTACCGGAGGCCATCCGGGATGCGAAAAAGAATGCCCTGATTAACAATATTACCAATACGGAATTTTATGTTGGAGCAGCCGAGGAGGTTCTACCTACAAAATATAAGGAGGAGAAAATCTATGCGGATGTCATTGTCGTTGATCCACCAAGAAAGGGCTGTGACCAAAGCCTCCTTGATACAATCCTAGCAATGGCTCCCCAACGGATAGTCTATGTCTCCTGTGATCCGGCCACACTGGCAAGGGATCTAAAATACTTATGTGAAAAGGATTATGAGCTTAAGCGGGTAAGAGCGGTGGATCAATTTGGTCACTCGACCCATGTGGAGACGGTGGTCTTGCTTTCAAGGAAACCCTTGTTGAAATACAATAAATAATGAAATCGTACAATAAATAATGAAATAAGACTAAAAACCAAACTTTCGGGTTTGGTTTTTTTATACTAAAAATCTAGCAGTTTACTTAGATTTGTATTTGGTTATAAAAAACCATAAACATGCCATTCACTCATAACATCATCCGCATCGTTAATTCCTGCTATAAAGTTTTCTATCAGTTGTTTCTTGCTACGGAGTTCTGTGCTGGCATCAATTGCTTTCTTGATGGTAATGAGTACTTCCTTATCTTCACAATGGGTATCGTGGTACTTCTTCACAAGCATCAGAATATAATCAATGTTAATCTCAATCTGCTTAATTAGTTCCACTTCAAATACGATATCACAAGATTATGCCACCCGTGTCCAGATTCGGTGATGGTGGCAAAGCCAAGAAAAAACAAATTGTCATTGACAAACTGAAAACATTCTTTGAAAAGTATTCTGGAGTTGGCGGCGCTGAATCATTTACAGAGCTGGAAAGTGAAGAGCTGAGTTATGACTCTGCCACACAAAGTAATCTGTTAATGGTAGCAGAAGAATCATCCCAATTTGGTTCGGATAATTAATTTAAAATAATAAACAACCACACGGGGGCATTTCTACTCTTATGTGGAAATGTTTATGTTCATTTGCGACAAGTTCAATTAGTTTGTTAACATTACTATTTTTCAAATTGAATCACCTCTTTTTTGACACGAAAAAACAGACTACTATAGTAGCTAGTCTGCCTTTTATTATTTCATTTTAAATTGATATATCATTAACTCTACATACTGTATTGTGCTACAGATTATGCTCAAATCCCTAGCAAATAAAGAAATCCTTACTAATTGCTATGAATTGTTCCTGATTTGACATCATTGCAGGATGTCCACCATGTTCAAATATATGCTGCTTTCCATGCCCAATTTTATTAATCATTTCAGTAAACTCTTTTTCGTAAAATCCTTCTGGGACAAAAGCATCCTCTTTACTGCCTGTAAATAACACATTCGGCAAAAGTTCCGTGATCGGTTTATGAAAAAATTCTACAATGTTATTTGCATGTGCAATCACAGCTTTTGTATCTGCATCAACCACACTTTCCCAATCTATACCGTTCATCATTTCATAAAACATTCTCGCTCCAGGATTATGCTTAGAAGCTTCTCTGCCAATACTTAACCCCTCAGTAATAGATGGATTCGCTTTTTCGCCTTCAAAACTATCAGCTACTACTTTATTTACAAGGTCTGGTCGCTCCAGTGCTATATTAATCGCTGAAATAGCACCTCCACTTGTACCAATAATATTTACTTTCTTATATCCTTTTTCATCCAAAAAGTGAATCACTTGCATCGCTTCGTCGTACCATAAGTCTTCAGCAAAGTTCTTAATCCGCTCCGATTTTCCGGATCCAAGAAAATCAATTAATATTACCTTGTAATTCTTTACATACATGGTTGCAATCTCAGAAAACATTTTAGATGATGCTGTATTTCCATGTAACATAAGAAGTGGTATTCCCGTTCCCATTTCCTCAAAATATATTTTATGTGTTTGATATTTGAAATAAGCCATAATAGCCCTCCTGTTTATATAAGTTTAAGTTAATTTTTATACATACAGCAAGACCGATTTCTTTTTAACGGCCTTGCCGTTACATCCAAATTCCCATCACCAATGCCTCCATTCATTATATATAAATAATCTTCGTTACCAATTTCCATCTACGTTACTCTTTTCAGAAATTTGACCTCCAAATAATTATACTACTTAATCTTTTTTAATTCTATTTCTCATTTTTAATTTATCCCAATATCTTCTAATGCTTCTTCCACTAAATATTCCTCATACGAACCATATCTTCCCGCATGAGTTCCGGGAGAAGTTTGTCGGTTATGTCTGATACCATATCTTCACTTACTTCGAAACCGTAGATATCCTCGATAGTCTCAGAAATCTGGCGCGTTGTCATTCCTTTGGCATACATAGATATGATCTTGTCATCGATCGCCGATATATCTTTCTGTCTTTTCTTAAC
>JAEYXC010000188.1 GCA_023428655.1 Bacillota bacterium
ATAATACGGAGGGCTATATGAACATTGAGAACATCAGATCAATATTAGGAGCTAGGTATATTGTTGGCGAAGAATGGAAGGATCGTGAGGTTCATACAGCATGTGGTTCAGATATGATGAGCGATGTACTGGCGTTTATGAAGGACCAATCGGTACTTTTGACCGGTCTCTGTAATCTGCAGGTGATTCGTACCTGTGAGATGATGGATATCATATGTATCGTTTTTGTTCGAGGTAAGCTTCCGGATGAGGCAATGATTCAGATGGCTAAGGAGAAGGAGATCGCAATGCTTTCTACTGGTCATAGAATGTTTGCTGCTTGTGGTATGCTTTATGAAAATGGCTTGCGGGGAGGTCCGGATTATAAATGAGTAATATCATACACATGACCTATGAGGTTCCGGCGAATGATTTTACCCGTGCAGGAGAAGCCTCCAGTAGCCTCAAAAGTAACCTAAAGAAGATGGGGGTTAATCCTGAGATTGTCCGTAAGGTAGCTATTGCAATGTATGAGGGTGAGATTAACATGGTAATTCATGCGACCGGTGGAACGATTGATGTAACGATATCTCCGGAGGAGATCGAGATGATTCTTAGGGATCAAGGGCCGGGGATTGAAGATATTTCATTGGCAATGCAGGCGGGCTTCTCAACGGCCCCCGACAATATTCGGAATCTGGGTTTTGGTGCCGGTATGGGGTTGCCCAATATGAAAAAATATAGTGATGAATTTGATATTGAAAGTACGGTAGGAGTAGGTACTACTGTAACTATGAAGGTAAAAATGAAATAGCTTTTCGTTGAAACACCGTTGCATCTATGCTGACAGCCAGCAACATTTCAGGGGGGTAAGACAATGGGTAAATTTTTTACTTCGGTTCGTTTGAAGGAAGACTTATGTATGGGGTGTATCAATTGCATTAAACGCTGTCCTACACAGGCCATCCGGGTAAGAAACCAGAAAGCTGTAATCACGAAGGAATTCTGCATTGATTGTGGGGAATGCATCCGTTTATGCCCTCATCATGCCAAGGAGGCTACATACGATTCCCCTGATATCATGAAGAGATTCGAATATACAGTAGCGTTACCGGCACCTTCTCTTTATGGGCAGTTCAACCATCTGGAGGATGTGAACATTGTCCTAACGGCTCTGAAGAAGATGGGCTTTGATGATGTTCATGAAGTGAGCGGAGCAGCGGAGCTGGTCTCTGAGATGTCAAGAAAATATGTTGCGGAGCATAAGGAAAAATGGCCGATTATCAGTACCGCCTGTCCCTCCGTAGTTCGCTTAATACAGGTGCGTTTTCCGAATTTGATCGAGCACCTGCTACCGATCTGTGCACCGGTAGATCTGGCGGCCTCCATGGCAAAGGATAAGGCAATGGAGAAAACGGGACTTCCTAGGGAAAAGATAGGAATTATATTCATTTCCCCCTGTCCTGCGAAGATGACCGCAGTGAAGTCTCCCATCGGAATCGATCACAGTGAGATTGATGGTGTCCTTGCCATTAAAGAGGTGTACCCAATCCTTCTTCCGCTCATGAAGCAGAGCGTTGATAATGTGGAGGAGCTAGGAATCTCGGGACGCATCGGCATTGGTTGGGGGAGTACCGGTGGGGAAGCCGGTAGTCTGTTGACCGATAATTATCTGGCAGCCGATGGGATAGAGAATGTTATCGATGTATTGGAGGATTTGGAGGATCAGAAGTTTGACCAACTGGAGTTCATCGAGCTGAATGCCTGTGCCGGAGGATGTGTCGGCGGTGTTCTGACCGTAGAGAATCCGTACCTTGCTAAGGTTAAGCTTAAGAGGCTGAGAAAATATTTACCCGTTGCCTGCTCTCATCTCGTAAGCGGTGAGGATGATGATAAATTCTGGACGGACGAAGTCAAATATGAGCCGGTCTTTAAATTGGGTAAGGATATGAATGAAAGCATTGCAAATATGGCCAGGGTAGAGGCTCTTTGCGAAAAGTTCCCGAGGCTGGATTGTGGTTCCTGTGGAGCTCCCACCTGTAAGGCATTGGCAGAGGATATTGTGCGAGGAGTAGCCAAGGAACAGGATTGTATCCATATTCTTAGAGACTATATCCATAAGCTTTCCGAAGAAATGTCGAAGCTAGATACAAAGAAATAAGGAGCTACATACCAATGCTCATGGAATGAATAACATTAAGGGTAGCACTAAGATGTAGCAGGGGAGGTTAACGTGAAGGTAAGAGAATTAATTCAGGATGGAAGCTTTAAGGTGTTGAATGAAGGGAATAATTCAGAACGGGAGATATCAGTACCTTATTGCTGTGATTTACTTAGTGTTGCTATGGGACGAATGCCTGCGGATTCAGCATGGGTAACTGTCATGGGAAATGTGAATACCCTTGCGGTAGCCACATTAGCGGATGCAGCCTGTATCATCCTGGCGGAGGGAAGTCAATTGGATGATCCGGCATTAAGTAAAGCAAAGCAGCAGGAGATTACGGTGCTATGGACCGAGATCCCCATCTTCGAGGCAGCATTAACCGTATATCAGAAGCTCCATGATTAGATTGGCTTATGATCTTCATATCCATTCCTGCCTATCTCCCTGCGGTGATGAGGATATGACACCCGGCAATATTGTCGGAATGGCTGCACTGAAGGACCTTCAGGTTATCGCAGTGACTGACCATAATAGCTGTAAGAACTGCCCTGCTGTACTCAAATTAGCGGAGCAGTATGATATCGTTGTCCTTCCCGGGATGGAATTGACCACTATGGAAGAGGTACATGCCTTATGTCTTTTTGCAGAATTGGAGGATGCGGTCAGCTTTGGTGAATATGTTAGTGCTAAGCTGATGAAAATACCAAATGATGAAAAGGTATTTGGCAAGCAGGAAATCTGCAATGAAGAGGACGAGGTAATTGGCAAAGAACAGTACCTATTGATTAACGCTACAGAGATTTCCTTCGATGATCTTGGGAAGCTGATGAAGGAGTATCGAGGGATTTATCTTCCGGCTCATATTGATAAGAATTCCAACAGCCTATTATCCAATCTGGGCTTTATTGCACCGGAGGCAGATTTTATGGCAGCAGAATTTGCCGATCTCACAAAATATGAGAGAATCAGTGCACAAAATCCTTATCTGAAGGAGTGTAATATCCTTACGAGTTCCGATGCTCATGAGCTTGGTAGAATTAATGAAGCAATTCATTTCTTGGAATGTGAAAGCAAAGAGAGGAAGGATATCATAAAAGCGATTATCAAGAGGTAAAATGTACTTAAGACTTGAGTCTATTTTACCTTTGTTGATGGGAGCGTTTCTTAAAGGAAGGAAATTATTGTGTAAGTGAAGTTGAAATAAATGCTTCTATATCTATAACACTAGAAACAGAACCTATTGAAATATCTCAATCATATGCTATAATGTTCAAGATAAGCAGATTAGTCAAAGCAAACATAAGTGCTTTCTAAGCTTACTTAAGAAAGCACTTATGTCTGCTTTGATAAGTGCAACGTGACCATGAAAAACTTTAGTTTTTTATGGTTCTAATCTGCTTATATGGGGAGAGAAAAGCCAAAAAACTATTTCTAAGCTTGCTTAAGAAAGCACTTATGTCTGCTTTGATAAGTGCAAATGTGACTATGTAAACTTTTTATGCTTCTATTCTGCTTGTGTGAAGCGAGAAGCCAAAAATTAAATAAAACTAATATAGACAAAGGAGTTAGATTATGGATTTAATTGATGTAAGAGAATTGTACCGTAATAAGGATCAATATATCGGAAAGCAGGTCTCGGTTGGAGGTTGGATTAGAAGTGTCAGAGATTCTAAGACCTTCGGTTTTATCGTACTGAACGACGGTACCTACTTTGAGCCTATTCAGATTGTGTACCATGATAAGATGGAGAATTTCGCTGAGGTATCCAAATTAAATGTTGGATCTGCGATTATCGTGAAGGGAGAGCTGGTTGCTACTCCTGAGGCAAAGCAGCCCTTTGAGATTCAGGCAGAGGAGGTCATCATTGAAGGAACCTCTACCGCTGATTATCCTCTTCAGAAGAAGAGACACACCTTAGAATATCTGAGAACTCAGACACATTTAAGAGCAAGAACGAATACCTTCCAGGCTGTATTTCGTGTACGCTCCCTGATTGCTTATGCAATTCACCAGTATTTCCAGGATCGCGACTTTGTCTATGTTCATACACCCATCATTACCGGCAGTGACGCTGAGGGTGCAGGTGAGATGTTCCGCGTTACTACCTTAGATATGGACAACCTTCCAAGAACAGAGGATGGCAAGCTTGATACTACTCAGGATTTCTTTGGTAAGGAGACAAATCTTACCGTAAGTGGTCAGCTTAACGGCGAGACCTATGCGATGGCCTTCAAGAATATCTATACCTTCGGACCGACCTTCCGTGCAGAGAACTCCAATACAACCCGTCACGCAGCTGAATTCTGGATGATTGAACCGGAGATTGCTTTTGCAGATTTGAAGGATGATATGGCAATGGCGGAAGGGATGTTAAAGTATGTAATCAAATATGTACTTGAGCATGCACCCCAGGAGCTGCAATTCTTCAACCAATTCGTGGACCAGGGCTTACTGGAGCGTCTTAATAATGTAGCAAACTCTGATTTTGGACATGTTACCTACACCGAAGCTATCAGTATCCTAGAGAAGAACAATGATAACTTTGATTATAAGGTATTCTGGGGCTGTGACCTTCAGACCGAGCATGAGCGCTATCTGACGGAGCAGGTATTTAAGAAGCCGGTATTCGTAACCGATTATCCGAAGGAAATCAAAGCCTTTTATATGAAGCTGAATGAGGATAACAAGACCGTGGCGGCAATGGACTTATTGGTTCCCGGCATTGGAGAGATCATCGGCGGAAGTCAGAGAGAGGATGATTACGACAAGCTGGTTCAGAGAATGGAAGAGCTGGGTCTTAAGAAGGAAGATTACGATTTCTATCTTGATCTTAGAAAATACGGTTCCGCAAGACACGCTGGCTTTGGCCTCGGCTTTGAGCGCTGCGTTATGTATCTGACCGGTATGGGTAATATCAGAGACGTGGTTCCCTTCCCCAGAACCGTAAATAACTGCGAGCTATAATACGTCTCTTAGGTCATAATCGCAAAATTTGTGGTCTAAGGATGTAGTGATATATTGTGTCATCATAGAAGCTTGGAATAGGATGAATAGCCCTTGAGTTTATTCGTCCTGTTCCAAGCTTATTTTTATAAATTTGACATACGTAAGTACATCATTTTATAGATACGATTTTCTTAAATAAAACAATTTATAGGTATGGTATTCCTCAGTGCATGATCTTATAGATATATTATTCTTAAGTAAGTCAGTTATAGGTTTGTTATTCCTAAGTGCATGAACTTATAGATATGTTGTTCTTAAGTAAAACAATCTATAGGTATGGTATTCCTCAGTCATGATCTTATAGGTGTGATATTCTTAAGTAAATCAGTAGATAGGAATGGTATTCTTAAATACATCATTTTACGGATATGATATTCTTAAATATATCAAATGAGGATGTAAGTTTAGCTTAAATACGTTGATCCAATGACTGCTTAACCTGTATTCTTTTAAATACTAATCCCAAGAGCATATATCCAAATACTAAAATAAACAAAATGCTAAGACTCATTATGAAAATTAATCCAATACCATGGATCGAAGGAAATTCAGCAAGCTTTATTTGCCGAACTTCAATTGTTAGAGCATTGATCTGCAGGTATAGC
>JAEYXC010000200.1 GCA_023428655.1 Bacillota bacterium
CCTATGATGAGGTCGTGATAAAGGCACTGGAGGCCTCCGGGATCTCTTATGCAAGAACAATCGAGTCCACCCATAGGTTTGAAATTCCGAAGAACTTCCTGACCTGGCATCCGACCTGCCATCACGATGATGAAAAAATATATGAACTCGCGGACGAGTTTTTATCCGACGGATTTTATTTTTCCCTTATTACTCCAGCCAAATTGTTCTATGTATGGGGACATAGCTATGAATTTGATCAGAAGGATAATTGGGAGCACATAGAAGAGCTGATCAGTAAAGTGGCAGGACATGATCATGTATGGTATGCAACGAATGGTGAGATCAGAGAGTATGTAGCGGCTTATCAACGATTGATTTATTCAGCTGATGGCAAAACGGTATACAATCCTTCCGCTATTTCGGTCTATTTGGGTGGAACCTTCACGAAGGAATATATTGAGGTTCTTCCCGGACAATCCAAGGAGCTACTGGAGCCGGTCATAATGTAGCTTGTTTGTATTTCCAAAAATGAATATTAGATAAGGAGTAATTTTATGGAAAAATATACATATCACGATGTGCATCAGCGAGGAACAATCGAACGTCTTCCTTACAATACAAGGAACATACAGGGAGAAGTCAGAGAGAAATATGCAAACATATACTTACCCTATGGCTACGATGGAGGGAATAAGGAGAAAAGGTATAACATCCTTTATGTTATGCATGGTGGGGGAGGCAATCCGGATGCATGGCTGGACTGCAGTAAGGTGAAAAATATGTTGGATTACATGTTTGACGAAGGGCAGGTAGAACCATTCATCGTCGTATTTCCCTCCTACTATAAAGAGAAAATAGGAAGAGTGGGACCTCCGGACAGAGAGGTCGAACGAGGTCATGTTCTTTTCTTTCAGAAGGAGTTAATTGAAGATTTGATCCCTGTAGTGGAGAAAAGCTTCAACACCTACGCAGAAGACACAACGAAGGACGCTTTGAAGGCTTCGAGAGGACACCGGGGCTTTGGTGGTTTTTCCATGGGAGCTGCTACGACCTGGTTTGTATTTACCAATAATATGGATTATTTCTCCTACTTTGTTCCTCTCAGCGGAGACAGCTGGGAGCTGGAAGCTCAGGGAGGACTACTACAGCCGGAGAAAACTGCAAAGGTATTACATGACCTTGTAATCCAATCCGGTTATGGTGTGGAGGAGTTTTTTATCTTTACTGCTACAGGAACCGAAGATATTGCCTATGGGGCCCTGAATGCTCAGGTCAATGCGATGCGTCAGCACCCAGATACTTTTGTGGAGGCGAAGGAATTAAATGAGGGAAATTTTCATTATCTTTTCGTCCCGGGCGAGGTTCATGAATACGAAGCAGTGAACAATTATTTATATCACATATTGCCTTATTTATTTCAACATAAGTAATTTCAACTAAGAATCAAGGAAGCGGCACCCTATCATGCAACAAGGATGGGGTGTTTTTTTGTGGACCCAATTCTAGTAGTAAGAAATTGTACATTAATAATATAGTAGGATATATTATTTGAAGTTAAACTGCCGCCCATACAGTAAGATAATTAGTATGGATAAGTAATATATAGAATTGGGAGATGAAGAAATGGATTACGAGAAATTTCTGGATAGACAGTTCAAAATGACGGACTCCGGAAGAATAGACAGGGTAAGAGATTTGTTTACAACCTTTAATCCCCGAGTAGACGTAGAAGCACTTAAGGAAGGTGGATATTTTAAGGCCTTGGCGGTTATGATGGAGCCGATCCTCAATGATTTTGATGATCGGTCCCCAAAATCAATAGCATACTGGGCTAAACTTGGGATGGTGAAGGAATTCCATGGAGATGACAATCCCATGAGCTGGAGCGAATATGAGAAGGATACGGGTTATCGTTGGGAGGATCCGCATAAGCAAGGAATTCAGAATCGATTTAAGAAATGGAATTCCTTTGTACCCGTCTCTGCTTTTCGAGAAGAGAATGCAGGTAAGAAATATCCGGTAGTCGTGGCTCTACATGGAGGCTTTAATCCTATCAGTATCATCGATGGATGGGGATTTGTGCAAGAGGCAGCGAAGCGGGAGTGGATTGTCATCGTTCCATCCATTGAATTGGATGATATTCTTGATGAAATTCTTACAGAAGCAAAAGAAAGGTATCCAATTGACGAAAGCCGTATCTATGCCACTGGTTTTTCCTATGGCGGATATATGACTAATCTGTTGGGGTGCAAGCGTCCGGATATATATGCAGCAGTAGGACCCTGTGGTGCTCCAATCAGTAATGGATTTTGTGAAAAGGCCCTCGGTCCGGAACCACAGAAGCCCTTTGATGGGATATCCAGAGCAGAACAGCTGGGGACCTATATGCCGATCATCAATATCGCCGGTAATTTGGATGGGGATCGTTTCCCGCTGTATGATTATAAAAAAGCCTTTGCAGGAGCACCCTCTCTGGAGGAACTAATAGAGGGCATCAATCACTGGGCCAGAGTCAACCATGCTGCACCGATTTCCTTGGAGGAGGTGAAAGCCTTGAAGGGAAGGCAGGATATCTCTGAGGAGGAGAGGTATCTCGGCTTCCCGGTGCCTAAGGATTGTCGAAGAACGGTAATTGCCGATGGTATAGTAAATTATATTGCTGATCTAAAGAGTAAGGATGGGGTGACCAGAGTTCGGATTATGTGTGAAATGAACATGCCACATTGGCCGACGCCGGAGATGAGTCGTCAGTTATTTGAGTTCTTTTCCCATTTCCGACGTGACCCGGTTACGAAGGAGAGCATCTATATAGATTAGTCCACTAAGGGAAGGGAAGAAAGAGCATAATTGTGGATAAAGCTTCCCGGTAACAGGAACAAGGCTGATAAATGACTCGTTATGTTATATTCCAAGCTACAGCGATGATAAATCGATCAATAAGAGAGCGCTTATCTAAGAAATAGGAGGGGAAAGGGAGGAAATCATGAAAAGGATTAAGTTAGCATCAATTTTTACAAGTGATATAGTCCTACAGCAGAATAAACCGATTCCCATATGGGGGGAAGGGCAGGAAGGTACGATTATCGATGTAACTCTGGCTTCCCATCATTCACAAACTACCGTTAGGAATCA
The DNA here is from genome assembly GCA_023428655.1 of Bacillota bacterium. Classification (GTDB taxonomy): domain Bacteria; phylum Bacillota; class Clostridia; order Lachnospirales; family Lachnospiraceae; genus Mobilitalea. The sequence goes on from JAEYXC010000200.1 coordinate 3,115, forward strand.
GTGCTGGTCTGTTACATTACCGGCAATGGAAGCCTGTTGTAAGCAGCAAATCACTGTGGTTGCCATGGATCCCACGGATGGAAGTAAGGAAGAGATCATCCTTGATAATGTATCCCTTGGTGAGGTATGGATTGCCAGTGGTCAATCCAATATGGAGTTCTTATATCGTTATGATATGGATCGGATTCCAGACCAGGAGCTTCAGGAGGATGAACAATTACGATTTTTCGATGTCCCGAGGGTGTCCTATGAGGGGCAGCTGGAAGCGGGGCATTATGAAGAATATGGCTTTTGGAGAACCCTAACAGGTGAGAATGCCCAGTGGTTTTCAGCCGTCGGTCTGTATTTTGGACTGGAGCTTAGGCGTAGGCTTAAGGTACCAGTTGGAATAATCGGATGTAACTGGGGTGGCAGCAGTGCAGCAGCCTGGACAAGTCCGGAATGCATGGAGGCGGATCCGAAGCTTAGGAAGGTAGTGGAGGAATATCAGGAGGGTCTTAGAACCTTGGATATGGATGCGTATCTTAAAGCCACGGATTATATGACCGCAAAGGATCCCGAGGAAGACAGAAAATTTCAGGATCTATTTATGATGGGAAAGAAATTTAGTGAAATAATTGCAGAGAGAGTAAATAGTCGCACCGAAGAAGAAAATCAAAGCTTTATGTTGAGTATGAGGGTTGGTCCCAGAAGCTTTCGAAGACCCTCCGGCCTATATGAGATGATGCTGCAAAAAATTCTCCCCTGCCAGGTTAGAGGTGCTCTATGGTACCAGGGAGAGGAGGATGAGATTGCCCGAGCAGATTTTTATGATGTTTCCTTACAGGGGGTTATCGATACCTTCCGCAATCACTGGAGTGATCTTCCTTTTTTTATCGTACAGCTGCCACCCTTTGAAGGAAATGCCTTTTCCCTTGCCAGAAGGTATCCCACGATACGTAACATGCAGCAGAAGGTAAGTGAGACTGTTCCCGGTGTATGGTGCGCCTGTATCACAGATGCGGGAGATAGGAATAATATTCATCCACGACGGAAAAAACCGGTAGGAGAACGTCTGGGCTGGCTGGCACTTAAGCACATCTATGGTGTGCAGCTGGTAGCGGATAGTCCGAAGTTCGTGGAGGGCAGGAAAGAAGGAGAAAGCGTTATTCTTCATTTTGAACATGTAGCGGAGGGGCTATATACAACGGAAGGAAAGCCCACGGGTATTGAGCTATATGCAGAGGGGTTACGCTTATCACCGGACATAACCGTAGGGAAGGATACGGTCACGCTGACGGATGAGAGCCTGACAAGTGTATCTGATATTACGGTAAGGTATGCAATGGATAATTACTTTGAGGTTCATTTGTTTAATTCAGCGGGACTGCCTGTATTCCCGTTTGAAGCAAAATTATAACATATATGGAGGGATTAGAATGACAATACAAAATATTATTGATGGCATATTGGAGTATCATCCAAGCATAGGAGATAGAAGGACCTGCGATGTAATTATCGGTAGTAATCCTGATGTAGAATGCACAGGAATTCTTGTATCCATTGCTCCAACGGTTGATATTGTGAGAAAAGCAATTGAGATCGGTGCGAACTTTATCTTTGTTCATGAGCCCACCTTTTATAGTGGATATGATGATGAATGTGATTGGCTAAAAGGGAATGATGTTTACGAAGAAAAGTTGAAGCTATTACTGGAGCATGGAATAGTGATTTATCGTGATCACGATCACATTCATGCCCATAAGCCGGACGGAATCTTTCACTATCTATTAAAGCAGCTGGGTTGGCTGGATTATATCGTTCCGGGGGAAGGAAGAGCTCCAGAGATCAAGCTGCCCGAGACGACCTTAGGTGATCTGGTTAAGCATGTCAAGGAAGGGATGGGGCTAGAGACAATCCGTTATATCGGTAATCCCGATGCACGGGTCTCTACCATCGGCTTCTGTGGCCACCTGTTGCCCAATGACCGGACGAACTGGAGTAATAATCAGCAAGTTGCAGCTTCCTGGGAATATGATGTTGTGATCCCGGGAGAAATCGTTGAATGGACACTGCCACTCTACATACACGATGCAGCTGCATTGGGGAAGGCAAAGGGTATGATTCTACCAGGACATTTTATTCAGGAGGAGGCAGGAATGCGCTGGGCTGTTGAGTGGCTGCGTCCGATCGTTGGGGAAGAATTACCCATGACCTTTGTTTCTGCCGGTGATATGTTCCGCTATATGTAATAGCCGGAATATATTATCCTCTAGGAAGAGTTAGGATGTCATGCAATAGTGTTTTAGAGAAAGTGCCAAGATACAAAAATTTGGACAAAGGAATGATACGATGCATAAAGAATGGAAGATAGAGGATTGTATTCATCAGCTGGAGCGACTGGGTCGCACCTTTCAAGGACCCAACAAGGAAATATACATGAACTGGACCTGCTCAGGAATAAGCTTTCGAGTTACGGGAACCTACTTGATTGTTGAGCTGAATGCTCTGCCCGGATTAGAAATGGATCGAAATCCCCTTGACGGAGCCGTCTGTCACCGAGAGACCTGGCCCTATGCAGCCGTCTTTATAGATGAAGGGGAAGAACCGGAGCATTACTTTGAGATACGGGGGACTGCAAGGCAGTTTGTTCTGTTTTCCGGCGAGAGCGAAGAGACTCATACGATTACCATAAGAAAAATGACGGAAAATCCGAAGGGGAAGCTTTCCATTAGTCGGATATTTACGGATGGTACCATCGTGAAGGCGGATAGGGGGAATAAAAATCTTCGGATTGAGTTTATCGGTGATTCCATAACCTGTGGCTTCGGAAACCTTAGTTGTGAAAAGGATCGGCTTTTTTATTCTGCGGATGAAAACGGTTGGCTGTCCCATGCAGCCGTTGCAGCAAGAAAGCTTAAGGCGGAGTTTGGTATCATCTCATATTCCGGAATAGCAATTACGAAGGGAATCGGAACTATGACATGGGGAATTCCCAGTATGGCGGAGCTCTATCCCTATACGGACCGATTAATCGAGGAGCATTATGGTAAGGAGGATTTCTATGAAGAATGGGGCTTTGATCAATCAAAACCGGATGTCATTGTTCTCAATCTTGGAACCAATGATGCTACTGTCATAGATTTTAACGAAGATAATATACGTGGCATTCAAAAATTCGAGGAGGATTATTATCAATTTCTCAAAATGCTTCGAGATAAAAATGGAACACAGCCTTGGATTATATGTGCCTTGGGTAGTATGGATTATTATTTATACGACAATATTTTGAAGGTGGCTGAGCGCTTTGCCATTGAACAGAAGGATACAAGAATTCGGTGCTTTAAGTATGGACGAATACGAATGACGGATGGCTATGGTGCCTGTGGACATCCAAATACAAAGACCCAGATTAGAATGGGGAATGAGATTGCTGATTATATCTCAGAATTATTGCAGCTATAAATCATATGAAACACCATTATTTATGTAAAGTGGTGAACGGACTGATCAAAAGGATCCCCTATTGGTTGTTGCAAAATATAGTCTTGCAACAACCAATTTTTCTATCAAGAAATAATATATATAGAGGGAAAGGAAGAGGGAGAATTGAATGAAGCTTTACAGGAAGTATTTTAAAAAATATAAATTTCCATTCTTGACAGCCATATTGTGTGTATCCTTGGAGGCCTTCTGTGATTTATTGGGGCCAACCCTGATGTCGCAAATTGTTAGCACTGGAATTGAACAGGGCAATTTATCCCAAGTACAATACTGGGGTAGTATTATGCTCCTTGTAACGATTACCGGTGCCTGCTTTGCGGTTATACGCAATAATCTAGCAAGCAGTGTATCTCAGAGGATGGGGGCAGAGCTTAGGAGTGATTTGTTTGAGAAGATTGTCTCCTTTTCAGAAGTCAGTGTGGACCGGATGGAAAGCGGCTCCTTAATAACCAGAATGACCAATGATACGTCACAGATCATCTTATTCGTCAATGGTATGATGCGCATTTTTATGAAGGCTCCGATAACCGGCTTTGGAAGTATCATACTGGCTTCAATGTTGAATCTTCGATTGAGCCTCATAATCTATGGAGTGGTTGTTATGGTTACCATTTTAATCTATATCAGTATGAAGCTGAGCTATCCGAGATTTCATCAATTACAAATAGCAATCGACCGGATGAATTCTTATATTCAGGAATATTTGATGGGAATCCGCCTTGTAAAGGTTTTTGGAACCTATGGGGATGAAAGAAGAAAATTTGAGGATAGGAATCAAACCTTGATGAGGAAGGCAGTATCCTCACAGATGGTAATTACCGTTATTGCACCAATACTTTCTCTGGTCATCGGAGTGGGTACTGTAATGGTTTTATATGTGGGAAGTCATCTGTTTTCCATCAATCTGGCAGATGCAGGTGATATCACGGCTTTTACCATATACATGTCACAAATACTATTCTCCTTGATCATGATTACGAATGTCTTTAGTATGTTTGTTCGCACAAAAGCCTCCACTGCACGTATGAAAGAAATATTGGAGTGTGAGGAGGATTATGACAAGAGCAATCAGAAACGTAGCCTGAGGGGAAATATTATTTTCGAGGATGTTACCTTCGCTTATCCGAACGGAAGCAATACAGCGGTCCTTAAGAACCTCTCCTTTGCTGTTGCGCAGGGAGAAAGTCTAGCAATCATAGGACCGACGGGCAGTGGCAAATCAACTATTGTCTGGCTACTGCTTCGTTTTTATGATGTAAACAGTGGTAGAATACGAATCAATAATTATGAGCTGAAACAGCTAGGAG
>JAEYXC010000250.1 GCA_023428655.1 Bacillota bacterium
TGAAGCGATTCTCAGATAGCGGGAATACGGTTGTAGTGATTGAGCATAATTTGGATGTGATAAAGACAGCGGATTATATTATCGATATCGGACCGGAGGGTGGCGATAAGGGTGGTACGGTGGTAGCCAAAGGAACACCGGAGCAGATCGCTAAGAATAAGAATTCTTATACCGGAATCTATGTTAAGAAATCGCTGGAGAGTAAATAGGATACGGAGGAGAAGATGGAGAACAGTTTCTATGCTATGATGTCCAGAATGAAATATATTGAGCGTTGGGCGTTGATGCGTAACTCGATTACAGAAAATATCAGTGAACATTCGCTTGAGGTCAGCATTCTGGCACATGCCTTGGCAGTGATCAGTAAGGAACGCCTGGGGAAGCAGTTGAATGCAGAGCGGGCGGCCTTAATCGGTATTTACCATGATGCCACAGAGATTATTACAGGTGATATGCCCACACCCATCAAATATTTTAATGAGAGTATCCAGGGAGCCTTCAAGGCGGTCGAACATGCTGCAGCGGATCGCCTTCTCAATATGCTCCCGGAGGATATCCGTAGGAGCTATGAAACCGTATTTTTTCCGAAGGAGGAGGAGGCTTATCTGTGGAGGTTAGTTAAGGCAGCTGATAAGCTATCCGCCTTGATTAAGTGCATTGAGGAAAGAAAGACCGGCAATAGTGAATTTATCAGTGCAGAGAAATCACTGCGTGATATATTGGCTTCTATGATGCTGGAGGAAGTTGATATATTCATGTCAGAATTTCTGCCTTCATACGATAAAACCTTGGATGAGCTTAATTAGCAACCAATGGTTGACAAAATGTTATACTTAGTTGGTGGTATTCATAGTCAAAATTTATTATGCTGATTCATGAGGATATTATCATGAAGAAAGGCAGGAATGAATATGAAATTTCAAGCAAAAATCAGTCAGATTAGGAAGGATAAAGGGCTATCCCAGGAGGAGCTTGCAGAGAAGCTTGGAGTATCCAGGCAGGCAATTGCAAAATGGGAGGCAGGCTTAAGCTACCCGGATGTGGATAATCTAATCGGATTAAGTACATTATTTCAGATTAGTATTGACAGTATGCTTAAGACAGAGGAGGATTGCTGTAGTGCCTATGAACCCGGTAAGAAGCGAGCATTGAGTAATGAGATAATTACGTTCTTATGCAAAGCAAAGAGAGAGTGCTATGCGGGCAAAGACAACGAAGTGGCCTCTTCAAAGCCAAATTCTCATGACTATCGTTTTGCAGAGGGGGATTATACCTATTTGGATACCTTCTTTGGTGGAGAGAAGTTTATCGGTGAAGAGGTGCTTTATACGAAGGAGATTCCGGTCTACTCTATGAATTATGTGGGTCGGGTTCTTGGCGACGGTTTTTCCGGGGACTTTCTTAAGGAGGCATTATTGCTTGTACCGGAGGAGGAGCCGTACCGTGGCCCTTCTATTTACAGAAATGGGGATTATTCCTACCATTGTATCATAAATGGAGATGTAGAATGGTTTCAGGGCTATGAAGAGATATTCCTTCTAAATCGTCGAATTTATGAATGTCATTTTCATGGTGGAATCATTAAATAAGGGTATCACCAAAGGACTACGCTCAAAATAGGTAACTTCAGGAATTCATAAGGAGTAAGAGAGAGAAAGCTTTGTATTGGAATGCAGTTATGACATTCGTGCTTGATATCAAAGAAAAGTGAGGAAGCTGACATGATTGAAATTGATGGAAAATGGATTATGGAGGGACTTGATCGTAAGGATGCAGGGCGAATTAAGACAAGTGAGGAATTAACCGAATACATCAATGAGCTAGGTTTTCTCCCGCTTTTTAAGAATACGGTTGAGGGATTCTCGGTAGAGGAGATGACGGCAGCCGAGGGCTGGTTTGGAGGTATTATAGGTGAGGATCCTTGGGCGTGGCGAGAGGTGATGGCAGAAGAGGGTAAGGTTGCTTACGGAAAGCTGTTTGCCAATCGTGCCGGCTTTATCTCGAGGGAATGGTATCCCATATTTGCAGCCTATCGTAGGGATGGTTATGATTTTGACAGTAGATATGAGGATGGATTGGCAAGCCACCGAGCAAAGAAGATAATGGATGTTCTGGAACGGATCGATGTAATTCCATCCAACGAGCTTAAGGCAACGGCAGGGTTCACAAAAGGTGGAGAGAAGGGCTTTGAAGGTGTTATGACTTCCCTGCAGATGCAGACCTATATTACGGTGCGAAGCTTCCGACGAAGAATCAATAAAAAGAACGAGGAATATGGCTGGTCCGTTGCTAATTTTACTCTAAGTGAGAATTTATTTGGTGCGGATTATGTGCGGTCTGGGTATCAATTATCCCGGGATGAAGCGAAGCAGAGAATACTGGATCGGGTTATGACGAGATTCCCCTCTGCGGATCCTTTTGCGGTTGAACGGGTAATCCGTTAGAATGAATGGCTGTTGTAAATATAGATTTGTTCTGTGTAGATGGTTATCTGGTTCAATTAGACGTAGGACTGGGTATGAATTGAAGCAGCTCGGATTTATATTTTCAACAGCCAATTTTTATTGTGATGGAAAGTGCATGACGATAGATTGGCCTATATTTATGACTACATCATGAAAAGTGGAACGGATCACTGTAATTCAGAATGTATGAATATTTTCTTAAGGTTATGGGAAATAACCCCTAGAGGGTTGCGGAAAATACATAAAAAATGTATAATTAAGATAATTAAGGTAAATATATCGATGATTTTGATTATAATTAACGATTTATATCTGATAAAGACATTGTAGCTACTTACGAATAACGTAACTTTAAAGGGGGTATTTCTATGTTTTTGAAATGTGATAATAGGGAAGCTAGGGAAATTTTTAAGCCGATCCAATATATCGTTCCATTATTCCTGCTTATGACAATACTTTTAATCTGGAATAAGCCGACAACCGTACTAGCAACGTCAACCACGGGTACAATGGTTAATGTGTTTGTGGATTATGCCGATGAAACAGCAAGGGTGACAGCCGGTCCGGGAGGAAGTAATAAGTTCTACATAAGTATAGATAAACAGAAGACCTGGCAGGATGTTTACTGGGATGGTGTGGTTGATATCTCAACCCTATTTTCTACAAAGGCCGTAGATATATATTTTAAGGGAAACAGAGATACCGCAGTTAAAACAGTTACCCTGATGGCGGAACCAAACAATGTAAAAGCAGCATATGTGATTAAGGATGGTATCGGTACAATTTCCTATTCCGTCTCAGGTGCAGCGATCGAGTACCGTAAAGGTACCAATGGTCATTGGAGGACACCACCGGCTAATTTTCTCACCTATATGTATGAGATAAAGGGAGCCACCCTGCAATTTCGATCAGCGGCCAACACTGCAACTCGTGCCGGAAAGATCATTACGGTAAAGATTCCGAAGCGACCTGCTCCTCCGTCCTTAAAGGTGGATGGAAGCAAGCTCTTGATCAGCGGTATCAAAGCCAATGTAACACAGTATTTTAATCCGGATAGAGGGATATGGGAATTTGTAACCACGAATACTAAGGATAAGACAGTTAGTTTATATACATTAACAAAGACCAATGCGATCGCAAATACGCCGATACCGGCAGGTGCTTATGAATTTCGTGTTTACTCGGGGGATAAGAAGGTGGTATCCGGTGTTCGGTTAATTGAAGTACCGGCACAGCCGACATTTCCTAACCAGGAATTTGTTAAGCTGGAGGGTCTAACTCTTACCATAACGGATACAGTAAAAAGATCCTATGAGTATAGTATCTTGTCAAGCTCTGGTATCTTCAATCCGGCTACGATGAAGTGGACTACGATTTCAACCAATAAACCGACAGTTATCAAGAAAGCATATCCGCAGGATCGTATCTTTGTTAGACTAAAAAGTACGACGGATAAAATGAAGGTGGTCACTCCGGCATCTACTTGCGTCGTGTTGACTGTGAAGTAGGAAGTTGGTAGTTCAAGGTTGGATTGGTATAGATAATATAATAGATGAGAAGAATGATGGCCGTACAGAAGATGGATATTCTGTACGGCTAGTTGTATTTTAGGAGGAGTGATGAAATCGAGGAAAGCAACAAGCCTGTCTTAGTTGCCAGCCGCTTCGCGACTGTCAACATGAGGAGTGACGTTATCGAGGAAAGCAACAAGCCTGTCTTAGTTGCCAGCCGCTTCGCGACTGTCAACACGCGGGCTGGCGCCCGCTCGTCACAAATAAAAGCTTCCTTACAAGAGCGAGCTCTTGCAGGAAGCTTTGTATTTATGACTTGCAGGCTTGTAGCTTTCGCGATCATTCCCACTCGATGGTTGCCGGTGGCTTGCCTGTGATGTCGTAGCAGATACGGTTTACGTGCTTTACCTCATTAACGATTCTGTTCGAGATCTTGCCGAGCAAGTCCCAAGGAAGCTCCGCGAATTCGGCAGTCATGAAGTCCGTTGTTGTTACCGCGCGAAGGGCAACGGTATAGTCATAGGTTCTCTCATCGCCCATAACACCGACGGAGCGGAGATTGGTGAGTACTGCGAAATACTGACCGATGCTTCTGTCTAAGCCCGCTTTTGCGATCTCTTCTCGATAGATATAGTCAGCATCCTGAAGGATGGCAATTTTCTCGGGTGTGATATCACCGATAATACGGATTGCGAGTCCGGGGCCGGGGAAGGGTTGTCTGTATACAAGCTTTTCCGGAATACCTAACTCAAGACCGGCTTTTCTAACCTCATCCTTGAAGAGATTTCGAAGCGGCTCGATAATCTCTTTGAAATCCACATAATCGGGAAGGCCACCTACGTTGTGATGGCTCTTGATTACGGCGGACTTGCCGAGACCGCTTTCAATGACATCGGGGTAGATGGTTCCCTGAACTAAGAAATCTACAGTACCAATCTTTTTGGCCTCTTCTTCAAATACGCGAATGAATTCCTCACCGATAATCTTTCTCTTTTCCTCCGGTTCGGATACTCCTGCTAATCTATCATAGAAACGCTGTTGTGCATTGACACGGATAAAGTTAAGATCAAACTGCGTGGTGAAGATCTGCTCAACCTCGTCACCTTCGTTTTTACGAAGAAGACCATGATCTACGAAGATACAGGTCAGCTGCTTGCCCACTGCTTTACTGATCATAACAGCTG
>JAEYXC010000349.1 GCA_023428655.1 Bacillota bacterium
GAATGTATGTCTGTGGACCAACGGTTTACAATTACATTCACATCGGTAATGCAAGACCGACCATCGTATTTGATTCCTTTCGCAGATATCTAGAGTATCTGGGATATGAGGTTATTTTTGTATCTAATTTTACGGATGTGGACGATAAAATCATTAAAAAGGCAAATGAGGAGGGCGTATCTGCAACTGAGATTTCCGAGCGCTATATTAAGGAGTTTCGCACGGATATGGAGGCGTTGAATGTCAGAGAAGCAACCATTCATCCCAAGGCTACGGAAGAAATTCAGGACATGGTGGAGATGATCGAGGATTTGATCAAGAAGGGCCATGCTTATGAGAAAAATGGTACCGTTTATTTTAAAACAAGAAGCTTTGAGGAGTATGGAAAGCTGTCGAAAAAGAAGATTGATGATCTGGAAGCAGGGGCACGAATTGCGGTCAGTGATGAAAAGGAAGATCCCATGGACTTTGTGCTCTGGAAGCCAAAGAAGGAGGGAGAGCCCTCCTGGCCGTCACCCTGGAGTGACGGCAGACCGGGATGGCATATTGAATGCTCCGTTATGAGTCGAAAATATCTTGGTGAGCAGATTGATATTCATGCCGGTGGCGAGGATCTGGTATTTCCCCATCATGAAAATGAAATCGCTCAGAGTGAGGCCTGCAATGAGAAGGAATTTGCCAGGTATTGGATGCACAATGCGTTCTTAAATATCGATAATAAGAAGATGTCAAAATCCGAAGGCAACTTCTTTACGGTTCGAGAGATTTGCGAGCAGTATGACCCTCAGGTAGTTCGTTTCTTTATGTTAAATTCCCATTACCGCAGTCCATTGAATTTCAGTAAGGAGTTAATGGAGTCTGCGAAGAATTCCCTAACGAGAATTCTTACTGCCGTAGGGCAGCTGGAGTTTCTCTTATCCGGGAACACATTATTAGGTGGGGAAGTAACAGAACAGGAGAAAAAGCTTCTTGTAGATGTTGAGAGCTTACATGATAAATACAAGGCGGCACTGGACGACGATTTTAACACCGCAGATGCCATCGCTGCAATCTTTGAATTGGTTAAGTTGGCTAATACCAATTGCATGAATGAAAGCTCCAAGCAGTTTGTTCAGGTGATTTATGATTTGATTGTTAAGCTTTGTGATATTCTTGGAATCACCGTTGTGAAGGAAGCGGAAATGCTTGATGAAGAAATTGAGAAGTTAATTGAAGAGCGTCAAGCAGCCAGAAAGAATAAGAACTTTGCCAGATCGGACGAAATCAGGAATATGTTGTTAGAAAAGGGGATCCTTCTTGAGGACACCAGAGAAGGAGTAAGATGGAAAAGGATATAAACAATACCATGTCAGAGCTCAGGATAGCAGGGTTTATCAAGGAGGCCTTCATGCTTCCGGACACGGATATTAAGACCTATTCCCCGCTTACACTGGCCTTCATTGGGGATTCGATCTACGACCTGATTATCCGTACCTGTGTAGTGGAAAGTGGTAACGCACCCGTTAATAAGCTGCATAAACGATGCTCATTGCTGGTACAAGCCTCAGCTCAGGCAGAGCTCTATCACATGATAAAGGAGCAGCTAACCGAGGAGGAAAGCTTTATCTTTAAGCGAGGACGCAATGCAAAGTCCTTTACCTCAGCGAAGAATGCCTCCGTTGTGGAATATCGAACAGCAACCGGTCTGGAAGCCTTAATGGGATACCTGTATCTAACCGATCAGATGGAGCGACTCTTAGAGCTAATAAAACCACAAATTAACAAAATGGTAAGCATTTTGTAAGAAATCTGCCACTAAATTGACTTATTAGCCACCTAAAATACAACTAGGATGTGAAACACTGGCAATGAAGACTAAATTTAGTAAAAGGTTTCTATTTTATAGAAAATCGGGAGAATGATATCAACTCTGTCCTAGTATCCATGCATCCGTATTCATAATATGCGTGAACACTTACTACAGCATGATACTTCTCCCGATTTTCCTATGTGATCTTTCGTGGGTTGATCAGCCTGCCTCCATAACCGATCACATAGGATAGAGAACTATTTACGGGTAAGGAGAGAAAATGAATAAAATTAATACGCGAAGACTCCTGAAGTGGGGAATGACTGCTGCAGCAGCGATCCTCTGCGCCGGAAGTCTATGGTGTGCGGGAGGTAGCAATGGCCGACAGGCGATCGCATCAACCTCGAATAGAGAGACTGTGAATCTCCGCATTATCGGAACTACGGACCTTCACGGACAGCTAAACAGTAAGGATTATGAGCAAGGCGTGGATTATAGCAATGGTGGTCTTGCAAGACTTTCTGACTTGATTAAGAAGACAAAGAGTGAGGTGCCGGCGGAGAGCGTTATTACAGTTGATGCCGGTGATACACTGTTTGATTATACAACAGAATATATATTTGCAGAAAATCAACTGGAGATACAGCCGATTTATAAAGCGATGTCTCAAATCGGTTATGATGCAATTACTCTGGGTAATCATGAGTTTGATTATGGTTATGATTATCTCCTTCGTCAGCTCAATGGTTCGGGAATGAGAAATATTACGGTCGTCTCGAACGTAACGGATTCGAAGACCGGTGAGTATCCCTTCCTCGAAAATATGCTGATTACCAGAACTCTCACTTCCTCTGCCGGCAATAAGATTGAGGTACAAATTGGAATTATCGGACAGACAATTCCTACCTTAACCTCTAAAACTCATAGCTATGCAGGCATTCTTAAGACGGAGGACATGGTAGAGAATGCAAAGAAGCAGGCTAAGAAGCTGAAGGAAATGGGTGCGGATGTAATTATCGCCTTATCCCATACCGGTATCGGACCGGAGAAGCCGGAGCTTAATTTTAAGAATGTGGCATATGCCTTAACCAAGATTGAAGAAATCGATGTAGTTGTATGCGGACATGAGCATAATCTGTTTCCTACCACGGATATGACCTCACCCTATTACCTTCTTCCGAATGTGGATCGCAAGACCTTCCTGATGAATGGTAAAAATGTCATAATGGCAGGCAATCGAGGGAGTGCACTCGGTGTAGTTGACCTGACATTGAATGTGTATAAAGACACCTTCCGAATCTCCGAACGAAGCTCAGAGCTTCGAATGGTTACCGAGAAGAACACAACGGAGAATAAAACTATTGCATCCTCCTTCGGTGCTTGGGAGGAGAAGCTGTTAACCTATTCTACGGATGTCATAGCCAAGCTGAAGGACGGAGAGCTGATTCAGAATTTCTTCGGTATGATTGGAGACAATTCAGCAATCCAGCTGTTAAATGATTCTAAAATAGATTATGCACAGCGTTATGTTCAAACGGCAGGAGCACATTATCAGAAGTATCCGATTATTGCGGTATCCACTTATATGGCATACGGTGAAGCAAATGCGTCTGATTTTATTAATATCCATGATGCTGTTACCGAATCTGAATTATCAGCGATACAGCCCTATAACAACTATATATACCTCTATACGATTAATGGGAAGCAGCTGAAGGAATGGCTGGAATGGTCAGCCAGTGCTTATGAGACTACCGCAAACAGTACCAAGTGGATGGACGGAGCAATGAACGAGCTCATGAATCAAAATGGGATCAAATCCCTGCTGCGGGAGGAATGGTTGAATGATTGGAGTAGCTTCTACATTTTTGATGGTGTGGATTATGAAATTGATCCCTTCAGCGCGCCTCGATATGATTTAAGCGGAAATAGAATCAGCCTGGGAGAGAGAATTAAGAATCTTAGCTTAAATGGAAAGCCGGTTACCAATGATATGGTATTTTTGCTGGCCGCCAACAAGATTACAAAACCAACCGCCGCGAATACGGGGGTAGAGACTCAGGTGGTACTCGGTGGCTTCAATCGTTCCCAGACCGTATTGAGTAAATATATGAAGCAGCTTGCTGCAGACGGTAATGTGGTTGTTCAGCCGGATTATAACTGG
>JAEYXC010000385.1 GCA_023428655.1 Bacillota bacterium
CAGCTTCTGAAGAAAATAGATTTCCGGCGTACTTTTCTCCAGTTGAAGGTACCCAATCAGCGTTGCTCCTTGAACCGCTGCATACATCCTATGCCCCTTTGCCCTTTCCTCTATGAGTCGCTCCTTCTCTAGGAAGGCTCCGTTGGTGGGAGCATTCTCCTTCGTTATTCCAAACTCTTTCGCCACCGATAAAAAACCCGCTCTTATCACAGATGCACATTCCTCTAGCTCCTGTTCTTCAATCGGCCTGATTATGTAATTCATAAGATCCCTCATTCCCGTTTTCTTCCAAGTTTTTAAATATTATACTTTATGAAATGAAATAAATCAATTTTATTCCATCCCTTCCAACCAATTGTTGATACAATTTATTTGATGATTGATAATTCCTCTTATAAAAACGAAAACTATTATGGAACTAATATAATCAAGAAAGAGGTGGATTATGAATACGGTACATTATCAGGTCAACGGATTAATCAATACTCCGATGAAAACTCAGGTAAAGAATGCTTTGGAAAAAATGGATGGAGTACAGAAGGTGAACATCGATCTTCATCGAGGCTCAGTTGAGGTGGATTACAATGAGCCTGCGAAGGAAAATGAAATCAGAAATGGAATTGAACAGGTTGGGTGTCGAATTGTTTCGTCATAATTATCCAAGAAAATAAACGATATAAGCATAAAACACGGGCTGTTTACCGGGGTTATGCAAAAGGTAAAATCAAAGGAAGGAAAGGACATCCTGCATCCCAACGGGATAAACTCTTTCCTATAACAAGATTATCCGGAATGCCTGTTGTTCTTTCCTTCCTTTATACAATACCTTTGTAACATCCCCCTAGTTAAGAATGCCTTATTTCTCAAAGATTGTCCAACATGAACAACTTTTTGCGCTTTATTCTATAAAGAAGAAAATCAAACTTTAATATCTGCCCTTACACCAAGTAATTCTTTATTCTCTTTAAGAATCGGCTCGATGACCTCCTGCACAAATTCCTCTGTCTGTTCCTTCGCTCTGCCGGTATAAAGCTCGGGATTCATGGTTGACTTCAATTCCTCCAAGCTCATATTGAAGGCAGGGTCGGCGGCAATCAGTTCGAGGAGATTATTGTTAAGACCCTTCTCCTTCACATTTCTTCCGGCTTCCATGGAAAGTGTTCGAATTCTTTCATGGAGTTCCTGCCGATCTCCACCGGCCTTTACCGCTGCCATCATGATATTTTCTGTAGCCATAAAGGGAAGCTCCGACATCAAATGCTTCTCGATTACCTTCGGATATACCACTAGGCCATCCACTACATTCAAATACAGATCCAGAATTCCGTCGATGGCAAGGAATGCCTCCGGAATGCTGATTCGTTTGTTCGCTGAGTCATCCAGGGTTCTCTCAAACCACTGAGTTGCCGTGGTAATCGCAGGATTGAGCGCATCCACCATCACATAATTGGCTAAGGATGCGATACGCTCCGTTCTCATGGGATTTCTCTTATATGCCATCGCAGAGGAACCAATCTGATTCTTCTCAAAGGGCTCCTCTATTTCCTTCAAATGCTGCAGCAGACGAATGTCATTGGAGAATTTGTGAGCGCTGGCAGCGATACCGGATAATAGGTTCAGCACACGAAGATCCACTTTACGGGAATAGGTCTGTCCCGATACGGGAAAACAGCTTCGGTATCCCATCTTTTCGGCAATTCGTTGATCCAGCTTTTTAATCTTCTCATGATCACCATCAAACAGCTCCATAAAGCTTGCCTGCGTTCCGGTGGTTCCCTTAGAGCCTAGCAGCTGCATCCCGTCAATCAGATAGCAGATATCATCGTAATCCAGCTTTAATTCCATAAGCCAGAGCGTTGCTCTCTTACCTACCGTCGTCGGCTGAGCAGGTTGAAAATGGGTAAAAGCCAAGGTGGGCAGCGCACGATACTCCATCGCGAACTTCGACAGCTTTTCCATCACGTTCACCAGCTTCTTTTTTACCAGCTTCATTGCCTCCGTCATAATGATAATATCCGTATTATCTCCAACATAACAGGAGGTTGCACCAAGATGAATAATCCCCTTCGCCATCGGGCATTGTTCACCATATGCATACACATGACTCATGACATCATGGCGTACCAGGGCCTCACGTTCCTTTGCCACCTCATAATTAATATCCTCTTGAAAGGCCTTCAGCTCATCGATCTGCTCCTGTGTAATATTTAAACCCAATTCCTTCTCGGTCTCGGCAAGTGCTACCCAAAGCCTTCTCCAGGTCTTAAATTTCATATCCGGTGAGAAAATATACTGCATTTCCTTACCCGCATAACGCTCGGATAAGGGTGACATATATTTATCATTACTCATTTCTCCTACCCCTTTCTTGTATCCAGCAAAATAATAATTCAGAATATCCGGTTTACCGGATCTTCTCCTAAATCTCTGATATATCCCATGAACAGTCAGAATTATTATTCTTCATATTCGCCGCGAATATCCTCCTTCGGTGGAGTGATGGGATAATTGCCGGTAAAGCAGGCATCGCAAAAGCCCTTATCTCCACCGATCATATCACTTAATCTCTCAACCTCCAGATACCCAAGTGAATCAGCTCCAATCATCTCACAGATCTGTTCTATGGTATTATTGTGAGCTATCAGCTGATCTCCCGTTGGTACATCGGTACCGAAATAACAGGGATAAAGGAAGGGCGGTGAGCTGATTCGTACATGAACCTCTGTAGCCCCGGCCTTCTTTAGCATCTTGACAATTTTCGCGCTGGTGGTTCCGCGAACGATGGAATCATCAATCATAACCACACGCTTACCGCGAACCACCTCAGGAAGTACATTTAGCTTAATACGGACACT
>JAEYXC010000389.1 GCA_023428655.1 Bacillota bacterium
GAGGTGATTACATTGGAAATGACGAAAGAGGAGTATATTAAGGGCTTGATTGACAGTCTGAAGGATGTTAAATATATCATGCCGGATGATATTCCGAATATAGATCTTTATATGGATCAGGTTACTACGTTTATGGATAAGCACCTTAAGTCCTCCAAACGTTACAGTGAAGATAAGCTTCTTACGAAGACGATGATCAACAATTATACCAAAAATGAGTTGTTACCGCCGCCCAATAAGAAGAAGTACACAAAGGAGCATATGTTCCTTTTAATTTTTATCTACTATTTTAAGAATATTCTTTCCATTAACGATATACAAAGTATCTTTAACCCACTAACAGATCGCTATTATGGGGATAAATCAAAGGTTAAGCTCGAGGACATCTACGAAGAAATTTTTCGCTTGGAGAAAGAGCAGACCGATGCTTTGACGAAGGATATGATCCGTAAGATGACAAAGGCGAAGGAATCCTTTGCCGATGTAACTGATCCGGAGGATCAGGAATTTTTGACCATGTTTTCTTTTATTAGTATGCTTTGCTTTGATGTATATATGAGAAAACATATGATTGAGAAGATGATTGACAGCTCCTTGATGGGTTCAAAGAAAGAGAGCAGACCGGAGGTTAAGAGACCCGAGAAATCGGTGAAGGAAGATGGAGTTAAGAAAACCACCTCACAGAAAGCAGTTAAAAAATAATCCTGATATAATAACAGCTTCCATTAAGCTAAGGCTTAAGGGAAGCTGTTTTTAGTAAATCTCTTATTTGTCTGCAAACGGATCCTTCATTCGGCTAAATACCATATCGTATCCGTCGTTACCATAGTTAAGGGAGCGATTGACACGACTGATGGTAGCTGTTGATGCACCGGTTTTTTCTGCGATTTCCAGATAGGTTTTGTGGCAGCGCAGCATTCTGGCCACTTCAAATCTTTGGGATAAGGATAACAACTCGTTTACTGTACATATGTCTTCAAAAAATGTATAACATTCCTCCGAATCCTTTAAGCTTAAGATTGCTTCGAATAAATGGTCAACAGCAGTAGTTCTGATGTTTTTGCTCATCGTAGGACTCCTTTCATCCTGTTGTGATCGTTTTTCACACAGTATAATTTTACCACTCTAGAGTGCTGAAGTAAAGTGTTTTTTATTTAGAAAGGGACTACCGCTGCTGACTTATGAATAACTTAGAGAGTGTGACTTTTATTTTGAAAAAAATTAGTAAAAACGAGGGGAATCAAAGAAACTTCCTCTGGGCGGATAGGGGCGATTATCGCGGCATGGTCCTCGTCCACATGGACCAAAGCCATATCGAGGAGCATAAGGCCCTCTTGGACCATAGGGGCCTCTCGGGCCAAATTCATCGTAACGGTCGCGGCGATAGCCGGGATGACGCGGTCGGCAGTCATCACAATTATTATAGAATCCCATAAAATCAACTCCTTTCTAAAATTATTATATGCAAGGTGAAAAAATTGGTGAAATAGTTGGGATGCCGATCTAATTCGTTGATAGCTGTAGGATACGCGGGATTTTTGGACTTTATGGAAGAATTGTGATCTAATCCCTGTTAGTTGATAACTTACTGTAACTACTTTCCTTTTATTTAAATATTTGGTATAACAAAATTAGTCAAGTATAGATATAGGAGGTGTCATATGCAGCATTATGAGAAAGTAAAAACCGGAATCACAGGCTTTGATCAAGTAATTGACCATCTGCGTTTGGGAGATAATGTGGTTTGGCAGGTAAACTCCCTGAGTAGCTACCAAGCCATGGTAAAGCCCTATGTAGAGCAAGCCCGACATGACCGCCGCAGAATTGTCTATGTTCGTTTCGGTAATCATGCTCCTTTGCTTTCGGAAGAAAAGGATATCATACTACAGACAATGGATGCCACAAAGGGCTTTGAAAGCTTTGCCACTGAGATTCATAACATGGTAAGAGAGATGGGCCAACAAGCCTTTTATGTATTCGACTGTCTCACTGACTTATTACAATATTGGTTTTCGGATCTAATGATCGGTAACTTCTTTCGTGTCACCTGCCCCTATCTTTATGAGCTGGATACCATAGCATATTTTGCAATCATTCGAAATGCTCATACCTTCAGCACCATTGCACAAATCCGTGAGACGACCCAGCTGCTTTTGGATTTGTATGATGTGAATCAGAAGCTGTACATTCATCCTTTGAAGGTATGGCAACGATATTCACCGACCATGTTCTTTCCGCATCTGGTTCAGGGAGAAGAAGCCACATGTATTACTGCCAGTGCAGAAGCGGCTGAGTTGTTCTCCAGCATACAGCGCGGAGAGGATCGAATGGATTATTGGAATGTCGTATTCAAAAGTGCACGCACAACACTTAATAAATCGGAGGAAGCGCAGCAGAAATTAAAAAATATACTCATGACCCTGCTGATTGGTAGCGAGTCAAAGATGCTAGAGCTCTGCGATCGGTATTTTTCCTTGAGTGATATCCTGGAGATCGCATCGAGAGAGATCGGAACGGGATTTATCGGAGGTAAGAGTGTGGGAATGCTGCTTGCGCGAAAAATCATCAGTAGTGAAGCAGCTGAACAGTTTATGCCATATTTGGAGCCTCATGATTCCTTTTATCTGGGATCGGATATCTTCTATACCTATATTGTGCAGAATGGGTGGTGGAAGCTTCGTACTCTGCAGAAGACAGAGGAAGGATATTTTAAGCATGCACCGGAATTGAAGGAGAAGCTTCTGAGTGGAACCTTTCCGGAGAATATTCAGGAGCAGTTCGTCCGAATGCTGGAGTATTTTGGTCAGTCTCCAATTATAGTAAGATCCAGCTCATTGTTAGAGGATAACTTTGGTAATGCCTTTGCAGGAAAATATGAAAGCGTATTCTGTGTCAATCAGGGAACTCCACAAGAACGATATGAGGCTTTTGTCCAAGCGGTGCGTACGGTATATGCCAGTACCATGAATCAGGATGCCTTGGAGTATCGAATGAATCGTGGATTATCGATGAAGGATGAACAGATGGCGATATTAATCCAGAGAGTATCCGGAGATTATTATGGGGATCATTTCTTTCCGCATATTGCGGGAGTGGGTAATTCCTCCAACCTCTATGTATGGGATAAGAGTGTGGACGGCAGTGCCGGGATGCTGCGATTGGTATTCGGACTCGGTACCAGAGCAGTGGACCGAACGGAGGGGGATTATGTAAGAATTGTCAGTCTGGACAATCCCATGCGTATTCCTTTAATTGATTTCCAGGATAGTAAGAAATATTCCCAGCACTATGTGGATGTACTTTCGCTTCGTGAGAATCGACATCTGGCCAAACCGCTGGAGGAAATCCTATCGAAGGATATCAAGGTGAAAAAGGAGCTTTTTGCCGGGATTGATTATGAAACTCAGGACCGTCTGAGAGAGCTGGGAAGATATTATGCAGTAACACCATATTTATTAGATTTTCATGGGTTGTTAAAATCCACGTCCTTTCCGACTCTGATGAAGGACCTACTCGCACTATTGCAACGAATTTATGATTACCCGGTGGATATTGAATTTACCGCGAATTTCAGAGAGGATGGAAGCTTTCGGATGAATCTGCTCCAATGTCGCCCGTTGCAAACCAAGGGGGTGGGCAAAGCGGTGGCAATCCCTGAGAAAATTAAGGAACAGGAATGTGTTCTATTGTCCAAGGGTAATTTTATGGGTGGGAACATTCATCTATACGTTGATTATGTTGTATATATACCGCCCTCTGCATACCTGACACTGAGTGAGAATGAGAAATACCTGGTAGCAAGAGCGGTCGGACGTATTAACCAAGTGTTAAAGGGTAAGAAGGTGATGCTGATCGGACCTGGTCGTTGGGGAACTACGACCCCTTCTCTGGGGGTACCCGTACATTTCACGGAGCTTTGCAATATGGCAGTGATCTGTGAGGTGGCTTCTAAGGAGGAGGGCTTTGAACCGGAGCTATCCTATGGCAGTCATTTCTTTCAGGATTTGGTGGAGGCAGATATCTTTTATGTGGCAATATTCAATGGTCAAAAGGAGGTCATCTTTCACCCGGAACGCTTGCAGGAATATCCGAATCAGTATTCTATTGTTTTGCCAGGGGAGAGTGAGTTGGAGAAGGTGATACACATTGCCAAGACAGATAGGTTGGAAATATATTCGGATATCGTAACTCAGACCTTACT
>JAEYXC010000223.1 GCA_023428655.1 Bacillota bacterium
ACCTCCGATGTATTCGAACAAAGAATAGCCGCTCTGGAAGGTGGTGTAGCGGCACTTGCGACCTCCTCCGGTGCAGCAGCCATTGCTTACGCCATACAGAATATAGCACATGCAGGGGATCATATTATATCCGCTCAGACCATATACGGTGGTACCTATAATTTGTTTGCCAATACACTCCCTGATTTTGGCGTGACAACTACCTTCGTTGACGGTGATGACCCGACTAATTTTGAAAAAGCAATTCGTGAAAATACAAAGGCTATTTTTATTGAGAGCTTGGGTAATCCGAACTCCAGTATCATTGACATTAAAAAGGTGGCAGAGATAGCACATCGCAATAAGCTTCCCTTAATCGTAGATAATACCTTTGCAACACCATATCTGCTTCGTCCCATTGAATATGGTGCTGATATTGTTGTACATTCTGCAACGAAGTTTATCGGAGGCCATGGAACGACAATCGGCGGAGTGGTTATTGATAGCGGTAATTTTGATTGGGAGGGCTCCGGAAGGTTCCCTTCGTTAACAGAGCCGAATCCAAGCTATCATGGTGTTCAGTTTACAAAGGCGGTGGGTGCTCTTGCATATATCATAAAGCTCAGAGTTACCCTGATGAGAGATACCGGATCAACCATCAGTCCCTTCCATTCCTTCCTGTTTCTGCAAGGCTTAGAGACCTTATCATTACGGGTTGAGCGACACGTGGAAAATGCTTTGAAGGTGGTCGAGTTCCTTGATAAGCATCCGAAGGTGGAAAAAGTAAACCATCCATCCTTGCCGAATAATCCGTACCATACGATCTATAAGGAATACTTTCCGAAGGGTGCAGGATCTATTTTTACCTTTGAGATTAAAGGGGATGCACAGGATGCGAAGAAGTTTATCGATCAGCTACAGATTTTTTCCCTGCTTGCTAACGTGGCAGATGTAAAATCCCTAGTAATTCATCCTGCAAGTACTACACATTCACAGATGAACGAGGAGGAATTATTAGCCTCCGGTATCCATCCCAATACCATACGTTTATCCGTAGGAACGGAACACATCGATGATATTCTTGATGACTTAGCAAATGCATTTGACCATATATAATAAGCAAAAATATGGATCAAAGAAAATGAATATAATTAGAATAATATAAATGAGAGCTTCATAAGCAGAAAAGGAGTTATTATGGCAGAATATAAGAAGAGAATAACAGAATTAGTTGGAAATACACCGTTACTGGAACTTACTAATTATAATAAGGAGCATGAACTTGGAGCAAAAATTGTAGCAAAGCTGGAATATTTCAATCCCGGTGGAAGTGTAAAGGATCGTATTGCTAAGAAAATGATTGAAGAGGCTTTGAAAAGCGGTGAAATTAATCAGGATACTACAATTATTGAGCCTACCAGTGGAAATACGGGGATTGGTCTTGCAAGTGTATGCGCAAGCTATGGCTTAAAGCTATTAATTGCAATGCCTGAGACCATGAGCATTGAACGCCGTAATCTGATGAAGGCTTATGGAGCGGAGCTGGTTCTGACCGAGGGACCGAAGGGTATGAAGGGTGCCATAGAGAAGGCGAAGGAGCTGAAGGAGACAACACCGAACAGCTTTATTCCTTCCCAGTTTGAGAATCCCAATAATCCGAAGGTTCATGAGGAGACTACCGGCGTTGAGATATGGAACGACACGGATGGTGAAGTGGATATCTTTGTTTCCGGTGTCGGTACCGGCGGGACTATCTCAGGAGTTGGTGCATATCTGCGTTCCAAGAAGCCTGAGGTAAAGATTATTGCAGTAGAACCGGCAGATTCTCCTGTATTATCCGAGCAACGTGCCGGCGCGCATAAAATTCAGGGAATTGGTGCGGGCTTTGTGCCGGACACCTTAAATACCAAGATCTATGATGAGGTAATTACGGTAACGAATGATGCGGCTTTTGAAACGGGAAGAGAAATAGCGAAGAAGGAAGGTGTTCTGGTAGGTATTTCATCCGGAGCTGCTTTATGGGCTGCTACCCAGTTAGCCAAGAGGCCGGAGAATGCTGGTAAGACTATCGTTGTTCTTTTACCGGATACCGGTGAACGATATTTGTCCACAGTAATGTTTGCAGAATAATTGGGATAAAATAGAATTAGAAAGAGCTTTATTCGAAGAAGGAAAGCTTCGGATAGGGCTCTTTCTTTGTGTACGGCATCACATCGTATAGAAACCCATTTGGAAAGATCCTTTAAAACAATCTCGCCTGTGTCTTGACTTGCATAACTATTTCATTTATAATTAGTTGAATCTATGTTGCAAAAGGTACAATTGAATGATAGGCTGATTTGATTGTTATGAATTACCTTGTTATGTAATTTGATCGTTGGTCTTTCTGTAGCTGGATCATTATCAAACATGAAAGAGTGTGTATGTATGTTGAAGAGTATGACAGGCTTTGGGCGCTGTGAAATTGCCGGAGTTGATCGTAAAATTACAGTAGAAATGAAGGCTGTAAATCACAGGTATTGCGACATATCAATAAAGATGCCTAAGAAACTGAGCTTTTTTGAAGCAGGCATACGAAATTTATTAAAGCAATACATTGGAAGAGGTAAGATAGATATCTACATTACATACGAAGACTATACAGAGAATAACGTATGTGTGAAGTATAACGCTGATTTGGCAAGAGAGTATTATGGAAATTTGGAGAAGATGAGTAAGGAATTCGGAATCGAAAATGATATCCGTGTCTCCGCCCTTTCCAGATATCCGGAGGTTTTTACTCTGGAGGAGCAGACCATTGATGAGAAGGAGCTCTGGGCAATTGTTGAGGAAGCGGTGAGTACTGCGGCAGCACGCTTTGTTGAAACACGCATTAGTGAAGGAGAGCACCTGAAGCAGGATATTGTATCAAAGCTTGATGGCATGCTAAAACTGGTAGACTTTATCGAGATGAGATCCCCGGAGATTGTTGCGGAGTATCGAAAAAAGCTGTTGGCCAAGGTTACAGAATTACTGGGTGATACCAAGGTGGAGGAAAGTATTCTTCTTACGGAGGTTACCGTATTTGCGGATAAGATCTGTGTGGATGAGGAGACAGTTCGACTACGTGCACACATTATCAATATGAAGGACGCCTTGAATGATAGTGACAATGTTGGTAGAAAACTTGATTTTATTGCACAGGAGATGAACCGAGAAGCCAATACTATTTTATCGAAGGCAAATGATCTTGAGGTTACGAATAAGGCGATTGATTTAAAGACTGAGATTGAAAAGGTAAGAGAGCAGATTCAAAATATTGAATAAAAGCAGCAGAAATGAGGAATAACTTTGAATAAGTTAGTGAATGTTGGCTTTGGTAATGTTGTGAATTCCAGTAAAATTATCGGTATTATCAGTCCGGAAGCTGCTCCGATCAAGCGTATGGTACAGAATGCTAAGGATTCGGGGATGGCAATCGATGCGACCTGCGGAAGAAGAACGAAAGCGGTGATTGTTACAGAAAGCGGTCATCTGATCCTTTCTTCTCTCTTGCCTGAGACAATTGCAGGTAGAGTTAACCAGAAGGAAGCGTCCGATAATACAGAGGTTGTGGAATAAATATATAATTGTAACGATAGGAAGGAGAAATAAAATATGTTGCATCCATCATATACAGATTTAATGAGAGTAGTTAATAGTGAGGTAGAGCCCGGTGAACAGCCAGTTGTTAACAGTAGATACTCTATCGTGATTGCGACGGCCAGACGTGCCAGACAGATCATTGACGGATCTACACCGTTAGTTGAGGTGACCTATCCCAAGCCCTTATCCATTGCAGTAGAGGAATTATATCATTCTAAGGTTAAAATCGTAGGTGATGATGAAACAAGAGAGAGTGATAACCAACAATAATCCGTTATGAAGGTAAAACTACGATTTCGATTTATTTTTTATAACATATCTAGCAGCACTTTCATATGTTCATTATATGAAGGTGCTTTATCGTTATATACGGTATCATTCAGAGCAGGGAAAGGGAAGATTACCGTGTCTTATAGCCTCTTGCAGTAATTAAGACAAAGGCCAATCGAGGGTAAGCTTATGGAAGCAACAGATAACAAGGATTATGAGAATGAAAACAAATATACTGAAGATGAATTGGAATATACAAAGGACGAATTATTAGAGGAGTCAAGGGAGGAGCTTCCAGTGGAAGAAAAGGAAGCTTTGGAGCCGGATGGTAAGGGTAAGAGTGGAGCCAGAGGATTTCTAAATGATTTGATTTTTTATGCAGTATTAATCTTCGTGTGCATCTACATTCTACCGAATTTTGTGATTCAAAGGACCATTGTAGATGGTTCCTCCATGGCAGAGACCTTACGTGATGGTGAGCATCTCTATGTCGAGAAATTATCCTATCGCTTCGACGCTCTTGATCGCTTCGATATTATTGTATTTTATCCATACGGACGAGAAAATGAAGAATACTATGTGAAGCGAATTATCGGAATGCCGGGAGAAACCATTCAGATCATCGGAAGTGATATCTATATTGATGGAGAGCTGCTGGAGGAGCATTATGGAAAGGATTTGATTACCGATCCTGGAAGAGCTGCGGTACCCATTACTTTAGGTGAGGATGAGTACTTTGTAATGGGTGACAATCGGAGTGTCAGCAAGGATAGCCGCTCAGAGGATGTTGGAAATATAAAGAAGAAAAATATTGGTGGAAGAGCGATTTTCCGAATAAAGCCATTAAGTCGTTTTGGAACCATCGATTAATATAAAAGGATAGAAAAATCTATTTTTATGGCTTGCATTTTACATAGGGATTCGGTAGAATAGATAATGTTCTGATAAACGGGAGTACATTTATGAAGGTAAT
>JAEYXC010000012.1 GCA_023428655.1 Bacillota bacterium
CAGTACAAGGATAGTATGGTATTATTCTTAAGAATGCGTTGGGTCACACTTGAAAAGGTTACCAAAATGCCTTATAGTATAAATGTATATTTGTATATCTTTCATAATATTTACATAAGGATCGAAAAATCTCACAACACCTTTATAAGGATATTCCCAATTTGGGATTACTCAGGATAATTACTCCAAGACAGCTAATTTTTTGTGGCTTTTAAAGGAACGAGAAGAATTTATTTATATTATGACATGAGAGGAGATGATGGATTGGCTCACACACATTACTATATTGAAAATCCCAAAGGGCAGGTCTTTGCATTAAATCCGGAGCTACTGTATACCGGTCTGGTGGAAGATGATCCCAATTGGTTTAATGTCAGACATCTTCATGATACTTGTGAATTACTATATGTCGCCGGTGGAGAGGGACAAATAATCATTGGGGAGAAAACATATCATTTAAAAAAAGGGAATCTAGTAATTATTAATCCATATATCTTTCATGAGGAGAAGACCTCCAAGGATAAGCCGCTGCAATTAATTTTCCTTTCCATGAGAAATGTATCCTTGCCCGGACTAAAAATCAATCATCTAATTGATGACGAAACCTGTCCTGTGATTGATTGCGGCAATTACAAAAGGCATATGGATACCTATTTTCGTGAATTGTTAGTGGAAACAACCAACCAGATTGAATACTATCAGCATATTACCAAGAGTTTACTGATCGCGATTATTATATTGAGCTTACGAATTATCAGTATTGGGAATCGATCCAGTCAGGAGGAGATTGTCCTAAACTGTCAGAAGGTTAAGGACTATCTGGATAAAAATTATACGGAGCCCATTACCTTAGAGTCCTTGTCGGATATGGTTTATGTCAGTAAGCATTATCTCTCCCATATGTTCAAGGAACAGACAGGGACATCACCGATCAAATACTTAACGCAAAAGAGAATCGAGAATGCCTGTCACCTATTAAAGGAAACAAAGATGTCGATCAAGGAAATCAGTAAATCCGTTGGTTATGAAAATCCTCTGTATTTCAGTCAGGTTTTTAAGAATGTAGTGTCTTTATCCCCCTTAGATTATCGCAATAATCATAAAAAATAACCTTATGAATATAAGAAATATTGCTGTAACTTAATCTACACTGCAATATTTCTTATATTTTTCTATTACAATGGCCACAGGAAGGTAGACAACCCGTGACCATCTTTTTCTCTGTGTATCGTGGCGTCTGTGCCATGTTACCCCCTATTATGTGTAAAAATCTCAAAATAAGCCTTATTTTTGCTCGTAGGGTCTAGGTTTCGTTATCTTAATTTCTGTTTCCTTGGTGTATTTAAATCCCTCCATCAAACAACAATGAGTAGCCAGCTGGATTACCTCATAATTTTTAGGATGGACAGCCCATTCTACAAAAACAAGATTACTGATATAGAAAGCAGTATATTATATGGACAAAATACTTGAGTTATTTGATAATAGACCTATTCCATTCGTGATGTTGTATATAATGTTGGGTTATCACCCTGATTTAATTGGTGATAATTCCTAAAACAATTAAGGGGTGGAAACTAGATGGCTCTATACAGAGGTATATTACAGCGTAAGAAAGGATTGACTCTATGAGAACTTATCCTAAGATAGGTATTCGACCTATTATTGATGGAAGGCGCTTAGGTATTCGGGAAAGCCTGGAGGAAAAGACCAGAGCGATGGCAGAAGCAGCAAAAGCGTTGATTGAAGCAAATGTTACTTATCCGGATGGAACGCCGGTACAATGTGTTATTTCCAATCATTCAATCGGCGGAGGGGAAGAGGCAGCTAGATGTGCACAGCAATTCTCCACGGAAAATGTTTGCGCAACCCTCAGTGTAACACCCTGTTGGTGTTACGGCAGTGAAACAATGGATATCAATCCAAGGACTATTAAGGCGGTTTGGGGATTTAACGGTACGGAGAGGCCCGGGGCAGTGTATCTTGCTGCGGTTATGGCTGCTCATAACCAAAGAGGCCTACCTGCATTCTCGATTTATGGTCATGATGTGCAGGATCTTTCCGATAATTCCATTCCCGAGGATGTGAAGGAGAAGCTGATATGCTTCGCCAAAGCAGCGATCACCGTAGGACTGATGGAGAACAGGGCTTATGTTGGAATTGGCTCCGTATCCATGGGGATATCCGGTTCGAATGTGGATGCTCAGTTCTTACAGGATTATCTCGGAATTCGTGCCGAATGGGTTGATATGACAGAGGTTTTAAGAAGAATCCAGTATGAGATATATGACAAAGAAGAGTATGAGAAGGCGATTACCTGGGTGAAGGAAAACTGCAGGGAAGGCTTTGACAAAAATCCGGTTGAGATTAGGCATAGCGCGGAACAAAAGGAAGAGGAATGGAAGAACTCCGTAAAGCTAACCTTGATTTGTAAGGATCTGCTTCAGGGGAATCCGAAGCTGGCTGACATGGGCTGGGAGGAAGAGGCTTTAGGCCGTAACGGTATCATGGGTGGCTTTCAAGGCCAAAGAATGTGGTCGGATTGGTGCCCTAACGCAGATTTCACAGAATCAATCCTCAATACCAGCTTTGACTGGAATGGTAAGAAGCAGCCGATTATATTTGCTACGGAAAATGATCATCTGAATGCAGTTTCGATGCTTTTTGGCCATCTATTAACCGGTAGAGCCAGTATATTCGCGGATGTCAGAACCTACTGGAGTCCGGAGGCAATTACCAGAGTTTCCGGTTGGAGCCCGGAGGGAAAGGCGAAGAATGGCTTTATTCATCTGATTAATTCCGGTGCAGCGGCTCTTGATGCAACGGGAGCGGTGAAGCAGAACGAGGAAGCCGTAATGAAGCAGTGGTGGGATATGTCCGAGGAAGACATCGACGCTTGTCTTAAGGCTTCCGATTGGTGCCCTGCGGATTTATTCTATTTCAGAGGTGGCGGTTATTCCTCCCATTTTAGAACCAATGGTGAAATGCCTGTTACCTTGATCCGTGTTAATCTGATCAAAGGAATTGGGCCGGTTCTGCAACTAGCAGAGGGTCATACCGTAGTTATTCCCGAGGAAGTACATAAAATCATTGATCAACGGACGGATCCCACCTGGCCTACCACCTGGTTTGTACCGAAGCTGACGGGTGCGGGAGCATTTACGGATGT
>JAEYXC010000020.1 GCA_023428655.1 Bacillota bacterium
CTGCACTATAGATGATGTCACGTGCAACCTTATCCACGTCTTTGCCCTTTACTCCTGCTCTAAGGAAATCCAGAGCCGCAAGCTGTGCCTTAAGAACCGTTTCATAAACCTCTTTCTGCTTATCGGAAGCCTTTCCGATTACGATGGTTCTGGTCATATCCGAGCAATAGCCCTCATATACACAGCCAAAGTCCATGGTGAGAAAATCTCCTACCTCAATCTTCTTAGAAGAAGGCACTGCATGGGGCATGGAGGAGTTCACACCAGAAGCAACGATAGCAGGGAAACTGCAGCCACTCGCACCCTTGACCTTAAGAAGATATTCAATTCGTGCTGCTATCTCTAGTTCAGTCATCCCCGGCTTGATAAAATCAAGGATTTCAGTAAACACTTGATCTCCGATTGATTCTGCATGTCGAATATATTCCAGTTCTCTTGGAGTTTTAATGCGTCTCATTTTTGTAATCTCATGGCCAAGGGGAACCAGCTCCTCCACGCAGAGCGCATCCTTAAGTCTGTTATAAGTAGCGAACAGCATCTCCTCTGCTTCAAATCCCAAGCGCTTCACGCCGTCCGTCTTAAGAATGTCGTTTAAGGCCTCCTCATAGCCACCATTACCGATGGTAATGATCTCATAGCCCTCAGCCTCCATCTCAGCTTGAATTGTGTATCGAAAATCAGTAACCACTGCATGCCTTTGTTCGGAGATATATACATAGCCTGTTTCTCCAGCAAAGCCACTGATATAGCGCATATTATTACCATTGGAAATCAGTACCGCTTCTATAGAGAGCTTCTGTAATAATTCCTGTACTCTTTTAAAATTGTTCATCGCTTCTACCTTCCCTTCTATCGTTGTATTTATTTTATTTCCGGAATAAAATACCGGAGAAAATTCTCAACCCTTCGCAGATAACTCACATATCGCATCAATTGCCAAGAGATATCCCTGAAGCCCCAGACCGGCAATCTGTCCGGTACATACCGGAGCCGTGACTGAGGTATGTCGAAATTCTTCCCGCTGATGGATATTCGATATATGTACTTCTATCTTAGGAATCACCAAGGAGGAAAGTGCATCACGAATTGCATAGCTATAATGAGTATAAGCCCCCGGATTAATTACAATTCCATCTACCTGATCGAAATATGCCTTCTGAATACGATCAATAATCTCTCCCTCTCCATTACTCTGAAAGGTCTCAAGATCAATCTGCTTCTCCTTAGCCTTCTCTTCTAACAGCTTCATCAGACAATCATAATCCTGAGTTCCGTAGATCCCCTTTTCCCTAATTCCAAGAAAATTCAAATTCGGTCCGTTTATCACCAAAATTCTCATGCCTTACCTCCGTTTCTGTTCCTACCAAACCGTTGCTGCTTCCTGAACCATAATTCCTATACTATCTTTCAATCTTAGTAAATCAACCTCAGATACGCTTCCATGATTGCAATGGCAAGCTCATCCAAGGACTTATGATCGGTTACGATAGTCTTGTGAGCCGCTTTCTCATAGATTGGAGTTCGATCCTTTAATAAGGTCTCTATCCTCTTCTCCGGATCCTCCCCCTGCAATAGGGGTCTGGTTTTGTCACCCTTTAATCGCTTTAGGGTTGTCTCCTTCGATGCCTTTAGGTATACAACAAAGCCCATTTCCTTCAAGAGCTTTGTATTCTGTTCTCGAAGTGGCAGACCACCACCCGTTGATAATACGACATGCTTAAGCCCCGGTTGCAATTCCTTCAGTAGAGCGGTCTCCTTCTCACGAAAAAATTCTTCACCCTGTGTCGCAAAGATATGGCTGATGGTATCCTGTAGCTTCTGCTCCAATAAACGATCCGTATCTCGGAATTGATAGGATAATTTTTGTGCCAGACGTTCTCCGACACGGGTTTTACCACTGCCCATAAATCCAATTAATATAATATTATGCTTTATATTATTGTTCATCCAAACCCTCTTTGTATTCAAATATCTTAGACAGTTATCCACAGCGATACGTAATAACGGCTAAGTTATTCACATTCTACGAAAGCTTCTGTGTATGATGGGATTAATCCTGTTGAATTCTTCCCTTTTCTAAATCCTTACGATAATAATGTAATACAATGCGCTCCAGCTTACGCTTCAGCACAATCTGAATCTCTTCCTTCGGGTGAATGGGCTTTACCAGGTAGGTCATCATTCCAACCCGATTTGCACCATATACATCGGTGAAAAGCTGGTCCCCGACAAATATGGTATTATCAATTCGGGTTCCCATAATTTTGGTTGCTCTAAGATAATTCTTTGTGGAGGGCTTATTTGCTTTATGAATGTAATTTGTTTGAATCTTCTCGTTAAAGCGTCGCACTCTCTCATCACTGTTATTGGAGATAAGGCAGGTCTTAAAGCCAATTTGCTTCAGTCTCGCAAAGAGCTCTATTGCACGATCACTGGCGTCAGCTCCGTGCTCCACCAAAGTATTATCAACATCAAACAGGATACCACGATATCCTTCTTTGTATAATGTCTCATAATCAATATCATAGGAAGAGGGTGCTAATCTCTTAGGATAAAATCTACGTAGCATAGGACCTCCTGTTACCACTTGTTTTACTATATTCTGTGTTGTTTTTCATATCCTAATCCATGATTTATTATAACAAGCGAAAGTTTATTGCACAAGCACAAAACACCGTATTGGTTAAATAATCAAATCTCAGAAAGTTGGGTATTGAGAATGCATAATCCTATGAATGCTACTCCTGATTCCCCATGGAAAAGCCGCCCTTTGCAACATCGGTAATGTCCAGGACATTGTCCTTACCTTCAAGGCTACTCAACCTTTTCACCACTCCATAGGGCTCTTTTAAGGAAAGCTGATCGCCTTTACCGGAAATAATCCAAAGAATTTTATATCCCCTTGGGATAACACGCAGCTTATCCTCACCCTTTCCGTCGGTAAAATAAATCAATAGATTGAATTTATTTTGATTGGCATATTCCAAAACCGGATGGAACTTGGTCCCTCCCTTTTTATAAGTCCGATCCTTAATATCTCGCTCTGATTTCACCCGATAGATTCGTCTGATTTCATCATCGCACTCAATTACTGTGATCTCATGCTTATAGTTCTTAACAATGCTGAGTACCTCTTTCATCGCCTGTCGGAATTCCTCTTCGCTCATACTCGCACTAATATCCAGGGCAACTGCAATCTTGGCTTTATGGTCCCTTAGCTGTCCCCTCAGCTCCACCCGCTCCGGCTGTCGTCTGCTTCGTCTGGTTATAGTCTTCTTCTTGTTACTTTCCACTGTTCCCATGATCCGATTCAGATACAAATTCCAAGGCAACTCTCCTCTGTCACCCTTTAGTGCATCAATCATACTTTGGATATAGGCTTCCAGCTCACCCTTACTGGAATTGCCCATTACCTTTTGGGTAAATTCCCGAAGCGTCCTATCCTCTACCTCATCCGTCTCTTCCCATAGATCATGGGTCCGCTCCGGGCTATATTCTTCTTGGATTGCTTCGTTGTCCTCACTATCAACCTCAAGTGCCTTCTTCTCATCCATCTGTAAATCCAACGCAAGCTGAAGCTCTTCTACATAATATTCAAAGGTTTGAAACGGCTTTAGCTGAAGCTGATAATGGATATTGACCCATTCCAATGTTGTGGCATAGGGAGGCAGATAGCTTAAGTATTTATTCACTACGATATCCATGGCCATATTGATGGCTAAATTACTATAGCTGCCCTTCAAGTCTCTGGCACGAAGGATATGCATGGATAAAATATGAAGTATCTCATGCTTAATTGTACTTTCCATCTGCCATGGGCTGAGCTTCAGAAATAGAATAGGGTTAAAATAAATGACATATTTGGCCCCACGAAAATTAACACCCGTCGGGCTGCTGATATCAAATCGAATCTCTCTGGACATCTGAAACATGAAATATCCGAAGAAATTATCCTTATCCTCCAAAAGACTCAGATTCACTTTATCTACTATGTGATTAAACTCTGTTCTAAAATCCTCGGGAATAATAGCCTCCTGCTTTATCCCTGCTTGACTATCTGCCAAGAGTACCTTTACAATCCTTTTCGCCTTCTCGTAAAGTATCCTTGCATTATGTTCGAAATATGCTTCCATCCATCTTTTCCATCCCTTTCTTACACAAGAAAAACCTTAGCCCTAATCCCGCCATATGTTGCTTAATTATAAGCATCAAAATATAATTCTACAAAGGCTTCCTTGTCGATGGCGCATTGATATACCTCTCTGTAGCTGTTTCTAATATCCTTCATAATACCCACTCTTAAATCAACGGGATATAATCTCAACCATTCGACTAATCGATCTATTCTTTGCTCTGTCGCTTCCGGTTCAATTTTTACGTATGCTTCAAGACTTTTTAACACATTTTTAGCCGAAAGATAAAGTCTTGTATGGGTTTCTGATTTTATTTTCATCTCCACCTCTTCGTCGATGGAGTTTCCCTGAAATACATCCTCAAAGGTAATTAACGGACTATAATCCGCTTCGATAAAGTTGATAAATTCCTCGGCGATCAGTTTGCCTACATTTCCCTTCAGCACATTAAGAAACACTGTCCTTGGTATGGAATCCCCCTGTTCCCGATACGCCCTATAAGCCTTTGATATTCTCTCATAGCTCCTTGGTGTAGCACGAATAGCATCCCCATTGATTCGATGCAGATACTCCGGGAAGGTCATGATAAATTCGATTACCTTGGGCTCCAGCTCAGCGTCAACCGCCCAATCCAGCCACTGAAGATAATCCGGCTCCATATACAGCCAGACAAACCTATTTTCCTGAGCCGCATCCATATCAACCACCTGGTAATCAAATTCTGCACCATATTTTCCCGAGGGG
The DNA here is from genome assembly GCA_023428655.1 of Bacillota bacterium. Taxonomy (GTDB): domain Bacteria; phylum Bacillota; class Clostridia; order Lachnospirales; family Lachnospiraceae; genus Mobilitalea. The sequence continues at coordinate 4,878 of JAEYXC010000020.1, forward strand.
TTCATGGCTGCCAGTATTTTCACATCTTGATCAAGCCGGTAACCATTAATCTCCCTGTTTAATATCAGATTCATCAGCTCCTGCTGGACCGTATGCTCACAGCGGTTGATCTCGTCAATAAAGAGAAGAACCCCCTTCCCCTTCTCTATCTCCTGATCAATCTCTCTAAGCTTATTATGAACGGCATATACCGTAGTTTTTTGCTCTATTCTTTCCCCATTCTCCTTCACCCGGACATAGGACTCAATGGTTGGTAATCCACCGATCTCTCCCTCTTTGAGCAGATTCCCATCTATAACAATTAAGCTCCAGTGATTTCGCTCTGCGATCTCCTTGGCCAGAGCCGTCTTTCCAATTCCGCTTTCTCCGACGAGTAAGGGGACCTCTCCCGTCGCAATTACCAGCTCTACACTTTTTAAGGTATCGGTATAATTCATATATTCCTCCTATGTGGACTAATCGCTGTTGTTATCAAAGCTGTTATTCCTAAAATGACAAGCCATACTTATTCAATCCTTAATCTTTAGCTTTTCATCCACTGTAATTTTCTTGGCCTTTCTGCTACCATATTCATAAATCAGTCTGATCTTATCTAACGGTCGAATACCAAAGGGATCCATTGTGTTATATTGAAGAAAATCTCTGACGAATTTCTCCTCCACCTCTTCCCTGGATAACACTTCCTTTAAAACGGCTTCAAGCTCGGCTCTGGTTATTTCCTTTTTTACATATTTAATGACTAACAGATTCTCCTTCAGATAGCTAAGTATCTGCTCCTTATCCAGATCCTCGATAAAGGTAATTGCCTCCTCATGATTCTTGACGGCAATCCTTTTTGCTTCTTGGGTCGGCCTTTTCATTAACCTAAGAGCTTCATAATTTGCTTTCACCGCTTCTTCCTGGGCTCTGGCACAGGGATCTTTGATAAATCGGATGGAATCGTAGTTCTGTCTTACCGCCATTAATTGCAACTCTTCACTGGGGTCATTGATATATTTAATCGCCCAGCCTGCTTGCCTAATCGCTTTATTTATTACTTGTTCCGTAGGCTCTTTGATATACTCCAGATTAATCCATCCACCCTCGATTGCCGCAATCATCATATCCTCCGTCGGATTCATAATGAACTTTATCGCATTCGGGTTATTGTCAAGGGCTATTTCCTGCATCTGTCTTGTGGGATTTTCTATGTATTCCAACAGTAGGCCGTTTTTTCGAACCGCCGTCAGCTTCATCTCCTCGCTAGGATTATCGATGGAGCGAAGCACATGGGGATTTTTCGATATCATTTCTATTAAATTTTGATTTTCCATATTGTTACTTTCCTTCTATCTTCAATTAAAGTACTGAATCCTTATTATAATAGTTAAAACCCATAAGTCAATGAAAATTGGTTATAGATATCACCAAGCATAAAGAAAGGGCTTTGCTAATTAGCACAGCCCTTTCTCACTGTGCGCCCAGCGGGCGCTTTTTTCATAATCACGATTTATTGTCTTCTGCTGATTATCCGAATTAATCTCTCATCCCTTACCTCAGAGCTTGCATCCACCATAGGAAAGCTCATCAGCTTATAGTTCCAAACTGCTCTACCGATCCCATACTCAAGTAAAATATCGCATACATCCTCATGCCAGCGAATATTACTCTCAATCGGTGCGAGATCGATCACACCATACTCGCCGCAATATAGAGGAACATTACGCTCCCTGATAAATTCCAATGCCGGCTGTAGGAGTTTGCGAATATAATCCTTCCCGATTCGTTCCTCAAAGGAATAGTTTCTGCGAAAAACCTCGGATTGCTTTAAATATCGATTATAATCCTCCGTTCCGGAAGGATAGGATACCTCAAATCTTAATTCTCTCATCGGAGGCTCCCAGCTGGCCTTCTGATGGGTGAAGATATGGGGCTCATAAAAATGAAAGGTATATACCAGATTATCATCTTCGATATGATCAAGCTCCTTGAGTGTAGTTACACTATTGTAATTATTCCCTCCCATTATAATAACTCTCTCGGAATCAATCTCACGGATGGCCGCAATTGCTCTTTGGCTAAGCTTATTCCAGCGCTCCGAATTAGGCTCTACTATCTCATTTAATAGTTCAAACATTACATTTCTTCCATAATCCTTATATCTCCTTGCAAAGGTTCTCCAGATATCAAGGAAACGCTCCTGAAGAGCCTCCTCCTCAAATAGTCGATTTTCCTTAAGTGTATGGAAGGCATAGCCCGGTGTGCGGTGCAGGTCAAGTATAATATTCAATTGATTGGCTTCACACCAACGAATGCATCGATCAATATAACCAAAGCCCTCTTCTAGGTAATGAAATGGGTTATTCTCCTCCTCAATTACGGTATAGTCGATTGGTAATCTGACATGATCCATCCCCCAGGAAGCGATCTGTTCAATATCCTTTTCCGTAATAAATGTATTAAAATGCTCCGCCGTTGCTTCCTTAAATTGTGATACCCAGCCACCAAGATTGACTCCGGTCTGATATCCTACTAATGTATTTCTCATTCTTTTATCCTCTCTTCCTCACCTTCACGTAAATAAGCAACGCAAGGTTATTACCTCTTTATAATAATACAACCCATATACTACAAAATAGTATCTGGGTTTGTATTGATTTTCAATGGTAATAATCTTATTTGAGATGCATTATCTTATAATTGATAACCATTACTGTCTTACACCGTTTCATTCTAAGATGCTTGTCCAAATATCCGTTTACATTTTACTGAATGTCCGATGTACAATTGGGACATTTGGTAGCTTTCGGATTAATATCCGAATAACAATGGGGACATTCCTTTGTGGTCGGAGCTGCAGGAGCTTCCGGCTTCTTCAGCTTATTAATCCATCTTACCAATATGAATACGACGAAAGACATAATAAGAAAGTTCAACACTCCGGAAATAAAGGTACCATAATTGATGGTAGCCGCTCCAGCATCCTTTGCAGCCGCTATGGTATCATAATGAACACCATTCAGTGAGATAAATAAGTTCGAATAATCAATATCCTTTGTTAATAAGCTAAGGATCGGCATAATAATATCATTCACCAAGGAATTTACAATACCGGTGAAGGCACCGCCAATTATAATACCTACGGCTAAATCAATCATATTTCCTCTGAGTGCAAATTTTTTAAATTCCTTTAACATAATCGAATTCCTCCTAAAAGTATTAAGTACAAATATGGTATGAAACCTCTCTCCCATCCTTCCTCTCATGATCCAAATGACCTATTATAGGTTTCGGATCGAGGATGGATATCACGATGTTATATAATAATACCACTTATATTCTATCATTATCAACAGGAAAAAGAGACATATTCATTCCCGTTCGACTAAAATCCCTTCAAACCGGACAATCCATGTCCCTCTTCCTACCCTCTATCAACACCCTGTTGTTTTTTGCTATGGTTATCCACTTAATCCTCATGGTAATGCTTTATATACACATCACAATCATAATAGGTACCATCTCTTCGTACTCCGACTCTCTGTTCCCTCTTATGATACTTCATTCCCGCCTTCTGCATTACCCTCCCTGAGGCAATATTCAAAACATCATGCTTTGCTCGTATTGTTTGATATCCTATTTCATAGAAAAGATAATGAAGCACCGCATTCATTGCTTCCGTCATTAAGCCCTGACTCCAGTAATCCTTTCCCAGACAATAACCCACCTCACAGATTCCCGCACTATCATCCGCAATCTCAACACTGATGGAACCCACTACTGCCCCGGTTCTTTTTAATTCTAAGGCCCATACATAGGAATTGGAGCGAATATAATTATTGACCCAGGCTAAAATCCTCTTTCTTGAAACCTCTTCTGACGGATGGGGTCCCCATGCCAGATACTTACATACCTCCAAATCTCCCGCCCAGTTCTGATACATATCCTTCGCATCCCTTTCTTCAAAGCGCCGCAGAGTAAGCCTTAGAGTCTCTATGGTTACTGTCCCTTTATGCTGTATATTCATTTGCACCTCCATAGAATAAGTGATGACAGACCTTTCAGTCCATCTCTCTTCAGAAAATGCTTATACAGGGACAAGAAAAGATATTCCGATTTTGGACGGTTTCTTCCTACGATTCAGAAGTTGTACGAACACCGGGTTGATGGTTGGCAGAAAAAGGTGCGTCCTTCTACGGATTATTTCCCGTTAGTTAGACACACCTTCTCCGCTATTCTACTGCTGTTTCACCCATGATATCGGATCATAGATCGAGGTTCCACATATGCATTATCATGCAATCTTATTTCCTAATCTCAAGGCCTTTCGTAGCCAATAATTCCAGAATCTCATCCACCATATTCTGAATCTCACTACCCTCAAGGGTTCTTTCCATGGAACCGAATTCTAGACGAACCGTTACACTCTTTCTTCCCGCTAACAGCTTCTCATCCTCGAAGATATCGACAAGACGAATCCCCTGAAGATAATCACAAGAATACTCCTTGATATAGCTGACAATATTCTCATAGCGTAAGGATTTCTCCGCTAATAGACTTAAGTCGTAGGTAACTCCGGGATACTTGGATACTTCGCTATAACGAAGCTCCACCGCTTCGATCCTAGCCAAATCCTCAAGATCAATTTCCGCAAAGGCAACATTCAGCTTCTTATCAATCCTATTCTTCACTCTGGGATCCAGAATGGAAAAGTATCCAACCTCCTGACCCTTTACATGAATTCCTGCATTGTTCACCGGATGAATATAATTGTATTTCTTCAGCTCTTCCTTCTCGGTAAAGGATGGACTTATATTTTTGATTGCTTGAATGAGCTGTTCAATGATATCCTTACATCTAAAATAAACTTCCTTCTCCGTAAGCTTCTTGCTTGCCACTACGAAGGACAGCTTTTTGCGTTCATTGGCCAAGCCTTCCGGTGTTAGCCCCTCGGCAACACGACCCACCTCAAACATTCCCATCTCCGAGAAGCTATCCACATTCTTAGAGACAAAGCCTAATAAGCTGGGTATCATCGTAGACCGTATCGTATCATTTTCAGAAGCAAGGGAGTTAACAATGCGAATATTGGGCTCCGTCAAAATTCCAAGCTCTTTATTCAGCTTATTATCATACCAGATATAGCTATGAACCTCATTCATGGCATAACGCTCACATAACAGCTCCTTCATACGATATTCATCGCTTCTCTCCACACTATGGCGAATGGGTACCATATAGCCCTTTGTGGAACGGATATCAAAGTTATCATATCCGTAGATTCGAGTAATCTCTTCAATAATATCCGCCTTCATGGTAACATCCTTTGTTGCTCTCCAGCTAGGAACAACCAGATGGAAGTTATCCTGATTACGTTTAACCTGAAAGCCCAGGGCAGTCAAGGTCTCCTCAATACGATCGGAGGAGATGTCAATACCGGTGTATTTGTCCACATAGGCTTTATCAAATTCAATTTCTATGGTGTCGTATTTCTTCACATAGCAATCGGTCAGGGAGGAGGTTACCTCTACGCCTGGATCGATCTCGGTTAATAGCTTAAGGAAACGCTCTATCGCAGGAATGGTTAATTCCGGATCCAAGGTCTTCTCATAGCGGGAGCTGGCATCGGTACGAAGTCCCAACCTGGTAGCTGATCTACGAACGGATACACCGTCGAAGTTCGCTGACTCAAGAAGAACGGAATCCGTTGTATCGGTAATCTCTGAGAGTTCACCGCCCATGATACCTGCGATTGCCACCGGTTCCTTCTCATCACAGATAAGAAGCGTATCCGTATCCACCTTACGCTCCACACTGTCGAGGGTTGTGAAGCTGACAACCTCCGGATAGGTCTTTACACGAATGGTAGAAACCTTCTTATGATCAAAGGCATGCATCGGTTGCCCAAGCTCCATCATCAGATAATTGGTCAGATCCGCAAGCAGATTGATCGGTCTCATCCCACAATAGCTTAGGCGGATTCTCATATTTAACGGCGATTTCTTCTTTGTGATATTTCCGATGGAAAGACAGCTGTAGCGGTAGCACTTATCTACATTTTCCACCTTAACATCGATTGCCTTTAGCTCCTTATAGATACTGGTATCCATTCGATCCAGTGGCTTCAGAGGTCTCTTGGTTAATACCGAGATCTCCCTCGCAATGCCATAATGGCCCCACAGGTCCGGTCGATTTGTCAGTGATTTGTTATCCACCTCAAAGATGGTATCCTCCAGCTGCATAATTTCCTTGATATCGGTTCCTAAGGGATAGATATCCTCTAGAATCATCAGCCCGGAATGGTCCTCGCTGATTCCCAGCTCCTTCTCTGAGCAACACATACCGTGACTGGTCTCACCGGCAATCTTCGCTTCTTTAATCTCCATTTCTCCCACTTGGCCGCCTAGGGTAGCAAAGGGAACCACTGCACCAACAAATACATTCGGTGCACCGCAGACACAGCCTACGATCTCCTTACCGATATCTACCTTCACAAGATGAAGCTTTTTGGAGTTCGGATGATCACTGATCTCCACAATTTTGCCGACCACTACTCCCTTGATGTCCTTACCCTTTTCATGTATTCCTTCTACCTCAGCCGTTGCCAGCGTAAATCTCCCAATCAATTCCTTTATATTGATGCCTGATAAGTCCGTGAATTCGGATATCCAGTTCATTGATATATACATGCTTATATTCCTCCAATCTTAACTTTGATCATTCTATAAGCTGTAAGCCTAAAGCTTATAGCCTCCTGCATAAACGGATCGTATCGCAAGCTTAATTACGCTACGAATACAACCAGAACACTTTGCTTATTTAGTAAACTTCTTCAGCTGCTTCAGATTTCCGCTATTGAAGAGACGGATGTCCTTGATGTTGTATTTCATCATGGCAAGTCTTGTCATACCAAGTCCGAAGGCAAAGCCGGTGTACTTATCCGGATCGATACCGCCAAGACGGAGAACATTGGGATGAATCATACCGCAGGGCAGCAGCTCCAGCCAACCGGATTGCTTACAGGTCGGGCAGCCGTCTCCACCACAGATTGCACAGTTTATATCAAGCTCAAAGCCGGGTTCCACGAAGGGGAAGAAGCCGGGACGAAGACGAACCTTAACATCTCTTTGGAAAACCTCCGATAACAGAACCTTCATGAAATAGATCAGGTTAGAAATCGAGATATCGTCACCAACCATCATACCCTCCATCTGGAAGAAGGTATTCTCATGACTGGCATCGATATTCTCATTACGGAAGCATCGTCCGGGGAACAATACCTTAAGAGGCTCTCCCGGCTTTGGCGCTCCATATTTTCTTAGAATGGTATTCTGCGCTGCTGAGGTATGGGTCTTGAGTAACTGTCCATTCTCCAGATAATAGGTATC
>JAEYXC010000052.1 GCA_023428655.1 Bacillota bacterium
ACCTGAATATTGGATCTTCGTTGCATCTTAACACCAGCTTTCGTTATAGTATCATTCGTATTTGTTCGTGAATACAGTCAACCTTGATATGGGAACATACGGCAGGAACCTCGCCATCCGTATGTACCGCGGTGTTGATATCGGTCTTAATTTCGATCTGTGAGCAATGGAATGTCTCCACTCCCTTGTATCTGACATGTTTTCCAATAAAGATGGTAGGAAGGAGTATTAAAACCTTTGCCTTGCTTAAGCCATGTACCAAGGTTACGGTCAGCTTACCATCGGTAGGATCTGCCTGTGGAGCCATTAACAGACCTCCGCCCTCATACTTGTGGATCATACTGGAGATTAAAAGAAACTTTTTATAGGTTCCCATAGAAACACCATCCACAGTAACCGTTGCGTTGCTTCGCGGAGCAGTGAGAACCTGCTTTATGGCAATGGCAATATACACAAATTTCCCTGCGCCAAAACGGTTTAAGCTTTTCTTGAGGGGGGATTGCTGAACCTCGATACAAACCGCAGCGTCATAGCCCATACCGCTGGAGCAGGTAAATTTCCTGGGTGGCAGCTCTTTGTCTAAAAATGTAATCTCCCCGTGATCAAGATATTTAAATTTGGTGGGTTTCAGTATATGGGTTAAGGCCTCGAGGGGATCCTTCGGAATTCCAAGACTTCTTGCTAAGTCGTTGCTGGAGCCGGAAGGTATATATCCAAGTAGAACCTCGTTATAATGATCAATACCGTTTATTACTTCATTCACAGTTCCATCTCCACCTAAAATAACTAGGTTTTTGATGCCTGCATTCTCACTGCAGATCTGCCTTGTTAGCTCTGTAGCATGCCCGGGATGCTTCGTAAAAACGGCAGTATACTCGACTTTTTGTTTATCCAGTTCGTCCTTGACAATCCACCAAAAGCGGATTCCTCTTCCGGAACTGGATTTTGGATTTATGATAAAATGATACATAGTTACGCTCCCTTTTTGGCACATATTATTCGCTGGTTATAACTAAAATATATAGTAAAAAACTTGTATTGTCAATGTATTGGAACCCAGAAATATACTGATACACACTAATCATTTTAGAGTTATACTACTTCTTCCTTTTTTGGAAATAAAAAGAATAGCCTACATATATTAATAGAAACAGGAAGACGTAAGGATAGCGCATGGAAATATACATCGTTCAAGAAGGAGATAGTATCGATACCATTTCCAATCATTTTGGGATATCCATCGATATATTAGCGAGAAATAATGGTTTGGAATATCCCTATGAACTGGCAATAGGGCAAGCACTGGTGATTGCACACCCAACGCTAATTCATACAGTACAGGAGGGAGATACCCTGCAAGGCATTGCGGATATGTATGGGGTGTCGCTTAGGAAGATACTGAGGAACAATCCATACCTGATAGAGAGAGTATATATCCATCCCGAAGAGACAATTATCATAAGCTATGACACGATAGTAGATATCGCAACGATCGGATTTGCCTATCCCTATATCAGACGTAGCACTCTCCTTAAGAATTTGCTGAATCTAACCTATCTTTCCGTCTTTAATTATTCGGTTTCGGACAGAGGTGAGATTAACGAATACTATGATGACAGGGAGATTGTTCAAGCATCAGTTGAATATGGGGTTATACCACTGTTAATGTTGAGTACCTTAACACCATACGGCGAACCGAATGCTGAGATAGCATATAACCTACTGCTTAATGAAGAGTATCAGGATAATTTATTGGGTCAAATAGTGAGCATCATGAGGAATAAGGGGTATCTTGGTCTTAATATGGTTTTTAACTACCTTAATGAGAACAGTCAAATGCTATATCAGAATTTAGTGAAAAAAATATCTGAAAGGATAAGGCAAGAGGGGTATCTATTCTTTATTACGATTAACTATGATAATAAGAAAAGGGACAATAGTGGCCAAAACGATCAAGTGGATTATGCTGCTTTCAACAGTTATGTAGATATCATGATTTTTATTAAGCTTTATTGGGGGACGAATTATGATCCGCCATCCCCTGTCAGTGATATCAAGTACCTACGTAGCTTGGTGAATTATCTGATCACTCAGGTACCGGTAGATAAGCTAATGATTGGGAAGCCGTTGTTGGGTTATGTTTGGCCCATACCCTTTATCCCGAATACGACAAGAGCAATTTCGATGGCTTTAGACGCTGTGTTACAAGTGGCGAATAATTCGGATGCCATGATCCAGTTCGATGGGAGGTCGCAAACACCCTATTTCTTTTATAATCAGGAAGCGGAAGGAGTTTCTCGCCAGCAGGTTGTCTGGTTCGTAGATGCAAGGAGTATTAATGCTCTGAATAATCTAATTCATGAGTACTCCCTCTATGGCGCCGGGATATGGAATATTATGATATATCACCCACAGCTGTGGACTATCTTAAACTCACAATATGAGATTATAAAGCTATTATGATGGAGTACTCAAGGAAGCCTAGTCCCTTATTCTTCTCAGAGAAATACACTATGGATATGGATAAGTCTAAACTTAAATCATTAGGGATATTGGATGTTTCCTATGGCGAAGGAACTAATAGAAAGCAACAGAGCTTCGTTCGGATGACTACGATTGATGATAAAATATATTTTAAGCATGTTGAAAATAAGAAGAAACTGATCTTTGATCGTTATTATCCAGAAATTGAAGGTGATATATTAAGAAATATGGGAAGTCAGAATTGGTATCGTTATTAATACAGACTTGGGGTATGATTCGGAGGAATCATGCCCCTTTATCGATTTTATTGGGTAATGTTAATGGGTAAAGTATCATTACAATATTTATGTCAAGAACATAATTCTTTGTTATAACTTTACCTAGAAACACTGATATACAGGCACAGAATTGTCCTTACTTCATAATATGTAGAGAACAACAAAAACAAATAGCATGTTGCTCACGAAAATGAATGTATTCGAAAGGAGAGTCTAGTTATATGGATAGAAGGATGTATCGCGGCATGACGGGGAACAACAACAGCTATAACCGAGGCGGAGCCCCCTATAAGTCGATGGAACCTGTATGTGGCGATGTTGTAAGCGGATATGTACCCGAGGATATGCACGAAAGAAATTGCTTTGATGACAATCAGGAGCGTTTTCCGATTGGCATGTGCTATGTACCTTGGCAACGCTTCCGGAATTTATATGAGAATGAATTCCAAGCTATAGCCAACGGAACACTTTTCAAGGAGCTTGATCTAGACTGGTATGGAAGGGGTTGTAAATAGGATGGACGGAAATAACAGAGAAAAATTATTTGCATGTATCGAAGCGACCAGCTTTGTCATGGATGAACTCAGATTATTTCTGGATACTCATCCTTCTGACAGGGCCGCTTTAGAGTATTGGACCAGAATTTCAAAGGTTAGAAATGAAGCAATGCATGAATATACAAAATGCTATGGACCGATTGAGTCCTATCGTGTAGAAGTAGATAATCGTTGGACCTGGGTCGATGAGCCTTGGCCATGGGAAGGAGTGCGCTAGAGTATGTGGAGTTATGAGAAAAGATTACAACACCCAGTCTGTATTACAGAGAGAAATCCGAGATTAGCGCAGGT
>JAEYXC010000054.1 GCA_023428655.1 Bacillota bacterium
GCTCTCTCAAGAAGAATTTGAGGAGATGAAGAGGCATACGGTATACGGGGCGGAGGTACTAAAAACGGCCGAATTGAACATGGGGGACTCCGGGAAAAGCTGGTTCGGTATGGGAATCGAGATTGCGGAGGGACACCATGAGCGATGGGATGGATCCGGTTATCCTTATGGAAAGAAAGGAAACAAGATACCGCTTTGCGCTCGCATCGTAGCAGTCGCTGATGTATTTGATGCATTAACCAGCAGGAGACCATATAAGGAGGCCTTTGATCTGCAGACCGCTTATTCGATCCTTTTGGACGGTAGAGGAAGGCATTTTGATCCTGAGATAATTGATATTTTCATGGAGAATAAGGATAAATTCGAGGATTTATACTACTATCTGAACTATAAAGAAAAAACAGCATAACAATAGAAAAGAGGAAGAGACAGTGATGGAACAGTCAATCTATGATAACCCCCTGCTATGGATGGATTATCCGGATCCAGATGTCATCCGAGTGGGAGATACCTATTATATGGTTACCACAACCATGCACATGATGCCAGGATGTCCTATTATGAAGTCGAAGGATTTGGTAAATTGGGAGTTGGTATCCTATCTCTATGAAACCATTGAGGATAATCCGGCATATCGTCTGGAAGAGAATCAAAATGTATATGGCAGCGGGCAATGGGCAGCTAGCCTTCGATACCATGAAGGGAAATATTATATTTGTTTTGATTGTAATGATTTGAATAAGACTTTTATCTATTATAGTGAAGACATTGAGGGCGGTGTATGGCAGAGACATGAGCTTGAGGGAATCTATCATGATTCTTCCCTCCTCTTTGACAAGGGTCATCTCTATATCATATACAATGGTGGAGATATCATGATTACGGAGCTGGAACCGGATGGCTCTGCCGTGAAGAAGGGAGGTCTCCACCAGCTATTATTCAAGACTCCCACGGATCAGATTATGCTTCGTTGTGAGGGATGCCATGCATATAGAATGGGAGATTATTATTATCTGCAATTTATTGAATGGCCCAATGACGGAAATAGAAGAAGAAGGCAGATCTGTTATCGCTCTAAGGAGCTTCTCGGAAATTATGAGAGAAAGATAATTCTGGATGATGATATGGGCTACCAGAATTGTGGAGTTGCTCAGGGAGCAATGGTTGACACCCCGGCAGGAGACTGGTATGCAGTATTGTTCCAGGATCATGGTGCTGTCGGACGAATTCCTCATCTTGTCCCCGTAACCTGGTTGAATGACTGGCCGATGATGGGGATTGAGGGTAAGGCACCAATTAATTTACCATTGACATATCAATCGAAAAGGTATCCTACTCTTTATGGCAGCGATGATTTTAATCATAAGGAGAATGTGCTATCGCCTATCTGGCAGTGGAATCATAATCCGGATCCGACCAGATGGAGCTTTACGGAGCGTCCCGGTTACCTGAGACTAAAGACAGGAAGCATCGCAAAGGATGTACTTCAAGCGCGCAACACTCTAACACAGAGAACCAAGGGCCCTACCTGCAGCATGAGAGTATTAATCAGTACAGAGGGAATGAAGCCGGGGGACTGTGCAGGCTTCCTTGCACTGCAGAGCCATTATGGACTCATTGGTGTTGAAGTCGATTCTGATGGGAAGCAATATATTATCCGGAGGAACAATATACCAGGACAGGATGTTCAGCAGGAGGCTTGTATTCCGCTAAGGAATAAGGAGGTTTATCTAAAGGTCTCCTTTGACTTTACGAACAGTATTGACTTAGCACAATTCTATTATTCCTATGACAATAAGGATTGGTTACAGGTTGGCACTCCCCTAAGAATGAAATATACCTTGGATCATTTCATGGGGTATCGGATCGGCTTATACAGTTACGCGACGAAGACATCAGGAGGCTTTGCTGATTTTAAGGACTTTTGTTACATGGATAAATGATGTAATGAGTACCGATATAACATCCAGCTTGTCGGAACCGAAAGCATTGTACTAGAAGATAAGCATATATTCCTACCGTATAATTGGTATAATATTGTAATAGTACACAGATGCCAATGAACGCTATTGTGACACATTGCACAAAGATCATTATTTAGACTGAAAATAACTTACCTAAATTAAAATTTTCTGATAATATATAGAGATAGGTAATGGGTCTACAAGCACAACATCGTTTCTTGTTCACAATAGAAGGAGTAAAATTATGTTTGATTTCAATGATTATATCATTTACGGGGAAAGCGGAGTATGTAAGGTTGCAGATATTTCTACGCCGCCGATACAAGGGATCGATACAAACTGTAAATATTATATTCTACATCCCTTAGGTACCAAAGGCCGTACAATATATTCCCCTGTCGATAATGTTAAGGTAGCAATGCGTAAAATACTGACGAGAGAAGAAGCTCTTAAATTGGTCGATCGGATACCATATATTGATGTGATGTGGATCTCCAATGAAAAATACCGCGAAGATTATTATAAGAAGGCGATAAGATCGAATCAATGTGAGGAATGGATTAAGATAATTAAAACAATATATCTTCGGAAGGAAGAGCGTAAGTCTGAAGGTAAGGCTTTATCTTCGACCGATGAAAAATATTTTAAGATGGCAGAAATGTATTTGTTTGATGAGTTATCCATTTCCCTTAGTATTCCATCAGAAAGGGTAAAAGGCTTTCTTTTGAGTAAGTTGGAGGAAGTTGAGATTATGAAGGATTAAGAGGAAGCTTTTTGGGGGCGCACAAAATTGTGCGGCCCCCTTTTTCGATTTGTTATTCTGCCAGCATATTTCCTTGTAGCAAAATGGTATAATATGTTATAATTGAGGTATCAAGGATTTGGTTTACCTCAATATATTATGGCAAGAATATAAGAAAAAAGGTGGTGTCCATATATGGATGAGAACATTAAGAATTATCCTCGTATCGAGGGGAATCTGGATTACCTGATTCAAAATCATGGTGAGATCTATGAAGCGTATCAGAATTACGGTAAGCTTGTTCATGAAAAGGGAGGGCCTCTGGAGGAAAAGACCAGATGGCTGATTAAGGTTGCATTATCTACGGACGGTAAAAATGAATATTCTCTCCGAACCCATATCCTGAAAGCTCTGAAAAGCGGATGCACGAAGGAAGAAATTGAGCATGCTATCCTATTGGTGGGACCGACCTCAGGTTTTCCTACCATGATGAGAGGATTATTAATATTACGAGAGGTTATGGAGGAGGAGTAGAGTTAGTGCTTCTGTAAGGGCTGTTGCGTTCGCAACAGCCCTTATTCTTTTGAAGCGACATTCAATTAATAGGTGAATTCCACGGTTACGGAGGCTTCAATTTGATTTGTCCCTGGCTCAATGGGAGTTACGAAGGCTCCTTCTCTCATATTAATGGCACCATAAGGAATGGGTGGCTGGCTGTTTTCCGTGATTTTTCTCGGAAAGGGATGTATTTGAAGCCCTAAGTTATCTGCAATGGAACCTGCCTTTTCATAAGCATTTCCAATTGCCAGGTTCAATGCGTGAAGATAGTAACGGTTAAGATCGGATACTTCAAAGTTAATGAACTCAACAACATTGGCACCATTTTGAACTGCGGTGTCAATAATCGTTCCGACAAGCTCCATATTATCGGTACGTATCTCAATTATATTTCTTACAGAATAACCCTTATCCACCTGCCGACCCTCAATATATTCAATCATCTTGTTGATATCATACCCGACGGTTTGGATCTCTGTAATTCCAAGTTGATACACGGACTGAAGTACAGCCTGACTTATCTTAGCGTTCTCAGCCTGAATTTCCTGAAGATTTTCACCCACAGTTTGAACACCCAGTCGTAGAACCGCCATATCGGGAACTGCGCGAACCACCCCCCGGCCTCCCAGAAGCATCGAGTTGTTATTGTTCACATCCTTTATAGAAGAATGATTCATCGTGGTCACTCCTTTGATTAATATAGAATAGTATATGATGAAATCAATCATAGAATCTGTCTTTACCATAAAAAGGAGAAGAGAAAATAAAAAAAATATATATTATACTATTGAATTTTATAAAATTTAATAGTATAATACAAATGATAATCATTATCATTAACTCATTATTTATAAAGGAGGGAAAACTCTTGTATAATATATTAATCGGTGGAGCGGCCGGACAGGGAATTGAAACCACGGCTGCCATTCTACAAAAATTTTTTACGAATTCAGGTTATCATGTATTTGCAGTACGTGATTTCATGTCCAGAGTAAGAGGCGGACATAACTTTACCTTGCTTCGAATTAGTAAGGATAGGGTCTATTCTCACAGTATGAAGCTGGACGGTATTGTTGCTTTTAATGAAGAATCGGTGCAGCTGCATCTATCAGAGCTGAAGCCGGAGGGCTTTATTATTTGTGACAGCTCCTATGAAGTGGAGGATCCTCGTAAGATTGCCATCAATATGGTTGCCATCAGTAAGGAATTAGGCAACCCGCGTTTTGCAGGTATGATTGCAATGGGTGCATTGCTGAAGCTCTTTGGAGAGGATCTCAGTAATGCAGATAAGGTGTTAAGACAATTTGTCAGAGAACAGTTTGTTGAGCCTAATCGAAAGGCCTTATATAGAGGGCAGGAGCTTGTTGAGAGCCGTATTACGCCCTTTGGAAGTAAGAATACGGATAAGATCATTTTGTCCGGGAATCAGTCCTTAGCACTGGGAGCCATTGCAGCAGGATTACGCTTCTATAGTGCGTATCCCATGTCTCCCTCCACTACGATTTTGGAATATCTTGCGGCGAAGAGTGAGGTGGCAGGTATTGTCGTAGAGCAGGCAGAGGATGAAATAGCAGCAATTAATATGGCCATTGGAGCCGCCTATGCCGGAGCACCGGCAATGACAGGAACCTCCGGTGGAGGCTTCTCTCTTAAGGTAGAGGCCCTCGGATTATCCGGAATGGCGGAAATACCCTTGGTGGTTGTGGACGTACAGAGGCCGGGTCCGGTAACAGGACTTCCGACAAGAACGGAACAAAGTGACCTGAAGTTCGTCATTTCTGCATCCCAGGGAGAATTCCCGAGGATGGTAATTGCACTTCGTAACCATACCGATGCCTTCTATCAGACGGCAAGAGCTCTGGATATCGCTGAGAGATATCAAATACCCGTAATCATTCTGAGTGATCAGTATCTGGGTGATGCGACAGCCAGTGTGGAGCCCTTTGACCTATCCAAGGTTAAGGTAATTAAGCCACTGGAGGTGGAGGATGTACCCGAAGGCGAGTACCTTCGCTTCCGATATACCGAAAGCGGTATCTCACCGCGCTTAATCCCCGGTAAGACGAAGAACTTCGTTACTGCAGACAGTGATGAGCATGATGAATTCGGAAGAATTACAGAGGATGCCACAGTACGAAATCAGATGATGGATAAGCGAATGAGAAAGCTGGAGAGCTTAAAGCTTGAATTGTTGGAGCCGGAGTTTGTTGGAGCAGAGGACTGTGATACCCTTATCGTTGGTTGGGGATCGACCTATGGACCAATCATAGAAGCAGTGAACATACTCAATCAGGAGGGGAAGGAGAAGTTTGGTGCCTTACTCTTCGGAGATATCTATCCTCTTCCGCAAAAGCTTCTCAATGAAAAAGCATCGAAAGTAAATAAAATCATTAATGTAGAGCAGAATGCAACAGGACAGCTGGCAGATCTTATCAGAGAACAAACTGGCATCCGTTGTCAGGAGAGCATCTTAAAATACGATGGCCGGCAGATCAGTGGTGAGGAGATTGTCAGCCGAATCAAAGAGGGGGTAGCACGATGAGCGATAAGAAATTTGAAACTCGTGAGACAGCCTGGTGTCCCGGCTGCGGTAATTTCAACATTTTAGATAGTCTGAAAACTGCGCTGGAGGAGCTGGGTAAGGATCCGTATGAGGTATTAATGGTAGCGGGAATTGGTCAGGCGGCAAAGCTGCCTCAATATATCAGCGCCAATCAATTTTGCGGATTGCACGGCAGAGCGCTACCGGCAGCAGTTGCTGCCAAAATTGCAAATGATAAGCTAACCGTAATCGTGAATTCCGGCGACGGTGATACTTACGGAGAAGGTGGTAATCATTTCCTGCATAATATTCGTCGAAATGTAAATATAACACACTTCGTTCATGATAATCAGATCTACGGTCTAACCAAGGGTCAGGCATCCCCTACTTCTGTAAAGGGAATTGTCACTGATGTTCAAGTGAACGGAAATACTACAACACCACTCAACCCGATTATGTTAGCAATCGCATCGGGGGCTGGATTTGTTGGCAGAGCCTTCAGTGGTCGCAAGGAGCATCTGACCGCCATCATGAAGCAGGCAATTGAGTATGATGGTTATGCTATGGTTGATATCCTACAACCCTGTGTAAGCTTTAATAAGATCAATACCTTCGCTTTCTATAACCAAAGAGCCTATGAGCTGGATGATTCCTATGATCCGACCAATCGGATGGCAGCAATGGAGAAAGCAATGGAATTTGATGAGAGAATCCCTATCGGAGTAATATACCGTGAGGATCGACCGACCTTCCATCAGAACAATCCGGTACTGCAGTCAGGAGAACCCCTATTGGATCGAGCATATGATCCGGAGATCGTAAAGAGATTAATCCATGAATTTGCATAGGTTGCTAATATAGAAGTATAAGTACTTGAATGTCCACTTGGACATATCAATCGCATAGAGTCATAGAAATGAGTTAGGACAATAACCTTCCCGATTACTAAGAATGGGTGGTATTGTCCTAACTTTTTATGTGGTGCTGCTATTCAGGAACAATGTCTATTGAAGGTGAAAATGAAAGTGGAAGGAAAACCGTTCCTCCTCTAATCGGTATTGCGGCAAAAGCTCTGGGCCACAGCTATTGGAGCCGATTCCGCTCTGCTTATAATCCACGCAAACCACCGTATAAGGAGCCTTCTCAAGTTCATAGTTATGTGCCTTCTTCGTCAACTCCTCCTGTGTATATTCACTCACATTGAAGGCAAAATCATCCTTCGAGGTAACAGCAAATTTCATGGAAGCAGCCGAGTTGTTCACGCAAAGATATTTACAACCACAGTGGGAGGAGTTCTCCTGGGGGAAGATATAATCCTCAAACATTTCGGAGACTTTCTCATCAAAGAGGCTGATATAGGATGCTCTGTGTTTATCAAGGTAGCTTTCGTAGGGGCCATAACCAAAGTATTGAACCTGATCATAGGACTTTGGAAGGAAGAAACGAAGACCAAAACGAGGAAGATAGGGCATCTTTGTATTACGAAGGCCATCGGCCTTCAGACTAAGGTCACCGCTTTGAGAGATCGTCCACTTAATGGTTAAATCCACCATATGCTCTCGTTGAATAGCATGGATGGCTAGCTGAGCACAGATAACCACATTGCCCGTGGCATCCGTCGTAGCCGTTACCTGATAGACACGAACCATGGTTCTGTCATAGCCTGCCCGCTCCCAATCAGTTCGAATATTGCGGTCATTGTCAGTGGGAGCTCTCCAGAGATTAAATTCCATGGGCGCTTCCAGTAGGCTCTGTCCCCTTTTGTGGATACTCTCAAAGAGGCCCTTCAGCTTATTAAAGGTATAGGTAAAGTCCTTTCCGGATATGACGAGAGTATGCTCCTCCTCCTCTATATGAAGAGGTACATTAGTAGAGCTATTATTCTCCTGAGAAGAGGAGCTGTTATCTTCACCGGAATGCTGCTTTTTGGAGTTAGGTATGAAGCAGTCCTCTTTAACCAGTAATTGATCAAATCCTAATTCATGTCCTACTTTGGTGAAGGGGAGATTCACACTCTGTATATAGTTGATCTTTAGATAAGTTACCCCCTGCTCAGGAACGGTATAAGGAAGGGTAACCTCCGTAGATGAGTGGGGCGGGATGTCAAGCTCTGAGAGGAGGCCTTCATCGACTATAATACCATTGCACTCCAACTGATAGGTCAAGGAGAGGAGGTCCTTTGTGTTGGTGAAATCCAGTTTATTCTCCAAGCGAAGATGTCCTCTTTTAGCATCCAGCATTGTGGCTCGAATGGGTCGCAGGACGTTCTTATATTCGATCAGACCGGTACTTATGGAACGGTCCGGATAAACAAGCCCATCCACACAGAAATTACCGTCATGGGGATATTCGCCATGATCACCGCCATAAGCATATTTTTTTCTGCCATCAGAGGCTTCGCCGTGGTAGATCGCATGATCACACCATTCCCAGATGAAGCCGCCGACCATACGATCATAGCCGTATATTCTCTCCATATAATCCTCCAGATCACCGGGACCATTCCCCATGGCATGGCAATACTCACAAAGAACATAGGGTTTTGTATTCTCGGGATTTAGAAAATATTGATCGATGGCAGTGACGGAATCATACATCCGGCTATAAACATCCAGCATGGAGAGATCCGCTATATAGCCACCGGTAATATGTACACTTCCCTCATAATGAAGTAGTCTGGTATTATCATACTGCTTAACCCAACGACCCGCTTTCTCAAGGCTGGCACCCCAACCGCTTTCATTTCCCAAGGACCAGATCAGAATCGATGGGTGGTTTTTATCCCTATGGACGTTACGCTGCTCCCGATCGAGAATAATGTCATCGGAGATGGGGTTCTGTGCGATATCACCATAGGTTCCTTCGTAAGAGCCGGAATAAAAACTAACGGCTCCATGGGTCTCCAGATCTGCTTCCGCAATAAGATAAAA
>JAEYXC010000105.1 GCA_023428655.1 Bacillota bacterium
AAATGCATTTTAACTCCTCCGGTCATTCCGTTGCGGTTGATCGTGCTATGAGCTATTATTCGACCCATGGTTTGTTTAAGGAGGTCACGACAGGTATCTCCTTCTATCGCTTTATTGAAGATTTAACTGAGAACTTTAATGATATGGCAGATACCATAATCGAGAAGCTCAGGGTTCTGCTGCAAATGATCTTCACAGGAGAGAATCTGTTGGTTAGTATCACTGCAGATGAGGAGGGCTATGAACGTTTTCGCGAAAAGCTGGAGGGCTTTACCTCAGGATTGGCTCCAAATGCGGATCGTGCCCTATTTAGTGCTTATGATACCTCAAGCCTGGAGCCGGTTTGCTTAAATGAAGGCTTTAAGACAGCCATGCAGGTGCAATATGTGGCAAGGGCAGGTAACTTTATCAAGGCAGGGTATGAATATACCGGAGCGTTGAGAGTGCTTAAGACAATCCTAAGCTATGATTATCTGTGGATTAATGTCCGTGTAAAGGGCGGGGCTTATGGTTGTATGTGCGGCTTCTCCGGTGTGGACGGAGATGCATACTTTACCTCCTACCGTGATCCTAACCTAAGAGAAACCAATCAGATTTATGAAAAGGCTGCAGATTATATCGAGAATTTTACTGCGGAGGAACGGGATATCACAAAATACATCATTGGAACCTTCAGTACTCTTGATACGCCGCTGACACCGCAGTCCAAAGGAAAACGTTCCTTAAGCATGTATCTTGCCGGTATTACCGAGGAGGAACTGCAAAGGGAGAGAACTCAAGTGTTGAGTGTAACACTGGAGGATATCCGTGCTTGCCATAAGTATATTCGTGCAATGCTTCAGGCAGGTAATATCTGTGTCATCGGAAACGAAGGTAAGATTATTGAGAATAAGGATTTGTTCCGGGAAGTGAAAAACCTAATGAAATAGATAAGATACAACGCATTAAGAGGCTCATGATGTATCCGGACATTTATACGTCATGAGTTTCTTATGTGATGGAATATAAGGAATAAGGAAAGAGCAAGGGAATTCAAAAGAATGGGTAGCAAAGCTTGCTAAGGATATCAGTATGATGCCTTAATTACTTTCAAAGATACCATAGGATTATAGTATAAAGAGGATACAAGAAGAAAGGGATAGGTATTACATGAAGGATACAAAATATAAATCGGGGTTTGTTACCTTGATAGGAAGACCGAATGTTGGGAAATCGACCCTGATGAATAAGCTGATTGGGCAGAAGATTGCCATAACCTCCGATAAACCGCAAACCACAAGAAACCGTATTCAGACCGTATATACGGATGACCGTGGTCAGATTATTTTCTTAGACACACCGGGAATTCACAAAGCAAAAAATAAACTGGGAGAATACATGGTCAATATAGCGGAAAGAACCATGAGTGAGGTGGATCTGGTACTTTGGCTGGTTGAGCCCTCCACCTTTATCGGTGCGGGAGAGCAGCATATAGCAGAACAGTTGAATAAGGTTAAGACACCGGTTATCCTTGTCATTAATAAAATTGATACAGTGAAAAAGGAGGAGATTCTGGCCTTTATCGCTGCCTATAAGGACATCTGTCAATTTGCCGAGATTATTCCGGTATCGGCTCTTAAGGGGGAAAACACCTCGGTGCTCTTAGGCGAAATCTATAAGTACATGCCGGAGGGTCCTATGTATTATGATGAGGATACCATTACGGATCAGCCGGAAAGACAGATTGTAGCAGAGCTTATACGAGAGAAAGCACTCAGACTTCTGGACGATGAGATACCCCATGGAATCGCAGTCAGCATTGATCGGATGAAGGAACGCCCTGAGAACCGCGGAGCAAGCACCGGCTTGATTGATATTGACGCTACTATTGTATGCGAGCGAGATTCCCACAAAGGGATTATCATTGGAAAAGGTGGTAGCATGCTGAAGCAGATCGGTATTAAGGCAAGAAGAGAAATAGAGAATCTTCTGGATTGTAAGGTGAATCTTCAGCTTTGGGTCAAGGTGAAGAAGGACTGGAGAGACAGTGATTTCCTTATGAAAAACTACGGCTATGGCAGGGATGAATAGCGGGATGGAAAGGCTCTTTCCATGGAAGGAGCCGTGAAATTTGAAACGAGCTGGAGCTCATCACTAACTAGAGATATGATATCTGGTGACAGGAATTTGATTTAAAATTTTATCTGGTATATTCTGACCAGTTTAACAAAACATGAAATGGGAAACCTAATAACATAACAGAAGATTATTTCTGAAGTGAAACATATTATCATGGTTAGGGGGCTCATTAATGAAGAATTATGATTATGATTATTGGAAAAGTTTCATTAATACCGGAAGGATTGATGATTACTTACATTACATTGCATGCACCAGAGAGGAGGTCGTAGACGATACAATCGCGACCAAAGACAAGCCTGCAAAGGGGATAGAAAGGGAAGGTGGATTGATTGCCGGTATCAACAACCGTGACGGGAATGGTTCTATCGGCCATGCCGGTTGGAGAATATGATAAGAGGCTGGTTATTCTGACCAGTGAGCGTGGAAAGATAACAGCATTTGCCAAAGGCGCCAGAAGACCCAACAGCGCCTTATTGGCATGTGGTCAACCATTTTCCTTTGGCGAATTTAGTCTGTATGCAGGTAAATCTTCCTATAATATTATGTCAGCAGAGATATCGAATTATTTCGGCGAGCTAAGGGGTGATTTTGAAGCCCTCTGCTATGGGTTTTATTTCTGCGAATTTGCTGACTATATGACTAAGGAGAATAACGACGAGAAGGATATTCTGAAGCTGATGTACCAGACACTCAGGGCTCTGTCCAAAAAGACCATAGACTCCTCCCTGATAAGATCCGTTTTTGAATTGAAGATAATGGCATTAAGTGGGGAAGCTCCTCAAGTATTTGATTGTGTAAAATGTAATAAAAATTCATTTTCCGAGGAGACGACGGATCAAAGCAATCAGAATATAAGGTACTATTTCAGTGCCGAATGCGGTGGCATTTTATGTGAAAACTGCAGAGGCTATGATCGAGGGGCCGTGTGTATTAATACCTCAACACGATACACGATGCAGTACATAATCGCGAAGGAGGTTGAGAAGCTCTATACCTTTCGCGTCACCGAGGAGGTGCAGAAGCAATTAGGCCTCTGCATCAAACGTTATCTGGAACGTTATATTGATCACGATTTTAAGTCACTTGAAATGCTAAAGAGTTTATAAATATTAAAAATTACTGTTGAAATTATGAAACATTAAGGTTAAAATGATATGAACCCAATATAATATGGAGGGAATGCTTTATGAAAAAGTGGATTCTTTGCGCAATCCTGCTGTTATTTATGGTCGGAGCAGCAGCTTGCAGAAAAGAAGATGTAAATATAACCGCGGATAATGTAACAACCAATACAATCCTTGCAAAATCCAATGGAGTACTTCAGGTTGCTACCATTGAGGAGTTTGATAAATCCTACTATAATCTGAAAGAGCTTGAGTCTTTTGTTGCGAATGAGATAGCAGTATATAACAAGGCAGCAGGTGAAGAGAAGATTAGTATCGATGGCGTGAAGCTGAACAAAGGGAAGGCGGTTATGCTGCTTACTTATTCTGGAATGGACCAATATGCGAACTTTAATAAAGTGGTAGCAGCATATTTTAACGGTGGTGTCTCGGAGGTTCCCATGGATCTGCCGACTACCTTGGTAAGCGAGAAGAACGGCTCCTTGGTTAGTACACAGGAAATCTTGCAGAACAATAAGCTTAAGGTATTAGTATTAAATGAGCCCTACGAAATCATTGTAGACGGAACAATTAAGTATTACTCAGAGAATGCTACTTATGTTGATGATAATAAGGTACAGGGAGCAGCAGAGGGCACAACCATTGTTGTATTTAAACCCTGATAACCGGTTCTGTCTCTACAGCATGTCGTTGGATCAGCTTTTTGTTTATACAAATCACTTGAAAAATAATTAATATAATGTGAGGATAAATATGATGGAAAAATCAATGGAAAAGATTGTTGCGCTGGCAAAAGCAAGGGGCTTTGTATACCCGGGCTCAGAAATTTACGGAGGTCTTGCAAACACTTGGGATTACGGTAACCTTGGTGTGGAGTTGAAAAACAATGTGAAGAAGGCTTGGTGGGCGAAATTCATCCAGGAAAATCCTTATAATGTGGGAGTCGATTGTGCCATACTTATGAATCCCCAGACCTGGGTTGCATCCGGACATTTGGGTGGTTTCTCGGATCCTTTGATGGATTGTAAGGAATGCCATGAGCGTTTTCGCGCGGACAAGATGATCGAGGATTATAATATGGAGAAGGGTATCGTTGTGGAAGGTGCAGTGGATGCCTGGTCCCAAGAGGATATGAAGAAATACATTGACGAGCATAATATTTGCTGTCCTACCTGCGGAAAGCATAATTTTACCGACATTCGTCAGTTTAACCTGATGTTTAAGACCTTCCAGGGTGTTACTGAGGATGCTAAGAATGTTGTATACTTAAGACCTGAGACTGCTCAGGGTATCTTTGTTAATTTTAAGAATGTTCAGAGAACCTCCCGTAAGAAGATTCCCTTTGGAATCGGTCAGATCGGTAAGTCCTTCCGTAATGAAATTACACCCGGTAACTTTACCTTCCGTACCAGAGAGTTTGAGCAGATGGAATTGGAATTCTTCTGTGAGCCCGGAACGGATCTGGAGTGGTTCACCTATTGGAGACAGTTCTGTATCGATTGGTTAAAGGCTCTTGGTATGAAGGATGAGGAGATGAGAATCAGAGATCATGATGCAGCAGAGCTTTCCTTCTATAGTAAAGCTACAACCGATATTGAGTTCTTATTCCCCTTTGGCTGGGGTGAGCTCTGGGGTATTGCGGATCGTACGGATTATGATTTGACTCAGCATCAAAATGTATCCAAGGAGGATATGAGCTATTTTGATGACGAGAAGGCACAAAGATATATTCCTTATGTTATCGAGCCTTCCCTAGGTGCTGATCGTGTAGCCCTTGCTTTCCTTTGTGCAGCATATGATGAGGAGGAGATTGCTGAGGGTGATGTACGTACCGTACTTCGTTTCCATCCGGCGCTTGCTCCGGTGAAGATTGGTATCCTTCCCTTATCCAAGAAGTTATCCGAACCTGCAGAGAAGATCTATATGGAGCTTTGCAAGACCTATAACTGTGAGTTTGATGACAGAGGTAATATTGGTAAGAGATATCGCAGACAGGATGAGATCGGAACACCCTTCTGTATTACCTACGATTTTGAATCCGAGACCGATGGTGCGGTAACTGTCCGTGACAGAGATACCATGGAGCAGGAAAGAATAAAAATCGAGGATTTGAAGTCATATTTTGAGAATAAATTTAAATTTTAGAAAAAAGGGCTTTTCTTAACAACGCATTGTATGTTATAATGTGCACGGTAAGCGGATTGACCGTGGAACTGTAAGTATTTATCAAGCTTGCTTGAATAAATACTTTCAGTTCTACGGTCAAGCGCAGCGTGAGCAATGTAACCTGCGGTTACATAGTAAACCGAAGGTTTATGAGCTAAAGCCGCTTACTGTGCGTAGAGAATACGGTCAAGCGCAGCGTGAGCAACGTAACCTGCGGCTACATAATAAACCGAGGGCTTCTGAGTTTAAAGCCGCTTACGGTGTACATAAGCCATAAGTAATAACATTTGGCTTATGCGGTTAGAAAAGTTAGAAATGAGTTATAATTTGTATAGGAACTGTCGGCCTAGTGATAAAAGTATTACTCCAACAAAATGAATCTTGTATTCATTTTGTTAGCGGAGTACTTTTGGCGCTTGGTTGATGATTATGATGTCAAAAGCATTCTGTGAGGAAAAAAAGTTCGTTTTATAACGTTCACAGCTTGCTTTTGACATCATTGTCGATAACAGCACTGTAACAAATTGTAAATATATTAATTATTTAGGAGGGCACTTACAAAATGGCAAAATGGGTATATTTGTTCAAAGAAGGTAAGGCAGATATGAAGAACCTTCTCGGCGGTAAAGGCGCTAA
>JAEYXC010000125.1 GCA_023428655.1 Bacillota bacterium
TTTTCAAGCTTTTTACCCGGATTAGCCGGTAAAAAGGGAATACCCCTGTGGGTATATTATACCAATCGAGGTCAGGGGATAAACAGCTTTGGAATCCATCATAAGGACAATGCGATCATGGAATTCAATCCGGCCAATACCGCCTATGAGAATACGGCAATCAAAGGCTTTCGTACCTTTATCAAGTGCAACGGAAGCTATTTTGAGCCCTTTCGTGACTATAATCCTAAGGCTGAGCGTGACCTGTTCATCCGCAAGAACAGCTTCTGGATTGAAGAGACCAATCATAAGCATGGATTAAAAATCAGGGTGAAATATTTTGTATTGCCAGGTAACAGTATCGGTGCCTTGGTGAGAAAGGTTGAGATTGAAAACCTGGATGAGATGGATAAGACAATTGAACTGCTGGATGGTCTTCCTAAAATTATCCCATACGGAATTACCAATGGACAGTATAAGGAGATGTCAAATCTCTTTAAGAGCTGGACAGAGATCAAGAATCTCGAAGAGAATGCTCCCTATTACACCATGCGCTCCTCCAGCGATGATTCAGCAGAGGTATCTGAGATTGAGGGCGGTTATTATTATGTCGGTATTCGTAATGGACAGGTAATGCCGGTAATCTATGATGCTGAGGCAGTGTTTGACTTCGACACCTCCCTGATACAGCCCATGGCATTTTTAAAGCAGCCCTTGTCCGAGCTACTTCTTGCGAAGCAGTGCTTCTATAATAAAGTCCCCTGTGGCTTTACATCGATTAGCATGGTGCTATCCGCCAAAGGGCAGGAGAGCTTTTTCTCCCTGACCGGCTTTGCCGGCACTATAGATCAACTGAATAGAAAGCTGTCTGAATTCTGTGGGGAGGATTTTATCACAAAAAATGAGACCATGGCAGAGGAGCTGGTGGAGCAATTAACAGCGGATATCAGGACCCGTTCCGGTGTGCCGATCTTTGATCAATATATGGAGCAAAACTATCTGGATAATTTCTTGAGAGGCGGATATCCCTTTGTCTTTGGCGAAGGAGAAAAGAAGTCTGTGGTTCATCTGTTCTCCCGAAAGCATGGGGATCCGGAGCGTGATTATAACTTCTTCTCCATTGCGGGGGAATATTATTCCCAGGGTAACGGTAATTTCCGTGATGTGAATCAGAATCGTAGAAATGATGTGTTCTTCCATAATGAAATCGGTGACTTCAATATAAAGACCTTCTTTGAGCTAATTCAAATAGATGGTTATAATCCTCTTGAGGTTCGTCCCTCCACCTTCTGTGTAAAGCAGGAATATAGGGAGGAGCTGGAGCAGTTCATTAAGGACCAGGTTAAGACACATGCGGATCGTTTGATTAAAATAATCAGAAAGCCATTTACACCGGGGGAGATTTCCAATTGTATTGCTAAATATCAGATTGAAACAATCTGTGAGGAGGATACATTACTGGAAAAGCTTCTATATTCCAGCAATCAGAACATTGAAGCCGGCTTTCGAGAGGGATACTGGAGCGATCACTGGAATTATAATATGGATCTGGTGGACAGCTACCTAAGTATCTTTCCCGAGAAGAAGAAGCAGTTGTTATTTGAGGATCATACCTATCGTTTCTACGATAGTCCGGCAAGGGTTCTTCCCAGGTCTGAGAAATATGTTATTACAAAGAAGAATGAAGTAAGGCAATACGGTGCATTAATACATGATGAAGAGAAATTAAATCGGGAGGATTTTGATAAAAAGGGCACAAACTGGATAAAAACGAAGCAGGGTAAGGAGGCAGTGACAACACTGATGGGTAAGATGATATCCTTAGCCTTAAATAAATTCTCCTCTCTTGACCCCTATGGTATGGGGGTTGAAATGGAGGCAGGAAAGCCGGGCTGGAATGATGCCATGAACGGGTTACCCGGATTATTCGGTAGCGGAATGTCCGAGACCTTTGAGCTTAAGCGACTGATATCCTTTATCTGTGAAGCAATTACGCTGGTGGATGAGCTTGCACTACCGACAGAGATTTGCCAATTCCTGTACAGTGTCTCTGATGCGCTAAGGTTATCAAAGAAGGAGAATTGGAAGGACTTTACCTACTGGGATAAGGTAAACGGTCTTCGGGAGCAGTTCCGTGATCAGGTTCGTTTTAGTACGGAGGGAACGGAGCAAATCGTACCTACGAAGGAGCTTTTGGACATCTTCGATGCTTTTCTTACAAGGATTGATGCTGGAATTAAAAAGGCTTGTGAGTACGGAGAGGGAATTGTACCAACCTACTTCACCTATTGCGCAACCGAATTTGAGGAGGTTCTTGATTCGAACGGTAATCGAGTGATCAGTGGCTATGGCTTACCAAAGGCCGTGGTAAAAGCCTTCGAGATCCTTCCGTTGCCTGCATTTTTAGAGGGACCGGCTAAGATGCTTTCCACACTTAAAAATAGTGACGAAGCGTTAAGCTTATATCAAAAGGTGAAGGAAAGTGAGTTGTTTGACCGCAAGCTCGGTATGTATAAGACCAGTGTCCCCATCGATCATATCTCCATGGAAAATGGACGGATTCGTGCCTTTACCGCTGGTTGGCTGGAACGTGAGAGTGTTTTCCTACATATGGAATACAAATACCTGTTATCCCTGCTGCGGGCCGGTCTCTATGAGCAATTCTATCAGGATATCAAGACCGGGATGGTGGTCTTCCGTGACCCGAAGGAATATGGAAGGAGCATCTTAGAGAATTCCTCCTTCCTGGCATCCAGTCGAAATCCTAATGAGGAAGTCCATGGCAGAGGCTTTGTGGCAAGACTGACCGGTTCAACGACAGAGATGCTTACCATGTGGATCGAAATGTTTTTAGGAGAACGCATATTTACATATGAGGATGGAATATTAAAGCTTCACTTTGAGCCAAAGCTTGCGGACTGGATGTTTGATGAAGAGGGGGATGCCTCCTTTACAATGTTCTCTAGCTGTCAGGTAACCTATGTTAATCCTTCACGAAAGGCGACCTATGGTGATGGTGCAGCACTAGTCAGACGTATTGTAATACCAGCTTTCGAGGAAACAATCGAAGGAGATACCATATGCGGCGCTCTGGCGGAAAAGGTTCGAAGGGGAGAGGTATCTGAGCTTCTGATACACTTGGATTAATAAGGGAGGTAATACATGAAATTAATCACTACCAGCTATAAAGAGAATAAAAAAGAGATATTTGTTAGGGAGTATGATGCAGTAGCGGATACCAGAGGCGTTGAGAATCATGTGGTCAATCTATATCCTGAGATCGAATACCAGACGATTCTTGGCTTTGGCGGAGCGGTTACAGAAGCTTCCGGCTATGCTTACTCCAAGCTTACTAAGGAAAATCAGGAGAAGGCGTTGGAGCTTTATTTTGGACAGGAGGGAAATCGTTATCATTTGATGAGAACCCATATTGACAGCTGTGATTTCTCATTGGGTACCTATGCGGCAATGAATGAGCAGGAGGATAAGGACCTGCGATCCTTTACCCTTGCAAGAGAGGAGCAATATATTCTGTCTTTACTTAGTGCTGCGGCAAGGAAAGCAGGAAAAGCCTTTGATCTTATGCTGAGTCCCTGGTCCCCGCCTGCCTTCATGAAAACCAATGGCTCCCGGACCCATGGAGGTAAATTAAAGGAGGAATATCGGAAAGCCTGGGCTGAATATATCTGCAGATACATCAAGGAGTATGAGCAAAAGGGCTTCCTTGTAAACCGTCTAACAATACAGAATGAACCGGCAGCAGTGCAGACCTGGGATTCTTGTATCTATACCGCGGAGGAGGAGAAGATATTTGTAAGAGATTATCTGTATCCGACCTTAACGGAGCAGGGGTTAAGTCATATTAAGCTGAATATATGGGATCATAACAAGGAGCGTATGTATGAGCGTGCGAAGGCAATCCTGGATGAGGATACCAGCCGTATGGTGGATGGAGTGGCCTTTCACTGGTATTCCGGAGACCATTTTGAGGCGATTGGGTTGACCCATGAGGCATTTCCGGATAAGGAGCTGATCTTCACCGAGGGCTGTGTGGAGTATAGTCGATTTACTGCGGACCAGCTGAAAAATGCACAGATGTATGCGCATGATATAATGGGGAATTTGAACAACGGAATGACAGGCTTTATTGATTGGAATATCTTCCTGGATGAGAAGGGTGGTCCAAATCATGTCGGTAATTACTGTGATGCTCCGATTATGGTGGATACACAGACCGGAGAGCTAATGGTGAAGCTTTCCTTTGATTATATCGGACACTTCAGCAAATACATAGCGCCAGGTGCCAAGAGGATCGGCTTCAGCAAATATACCTCGGAGCTTGAGGTTACTGCCATCAAGAATCCCGATGGAGCACTGGTTCTCATCGCTCTTAACCAAACGGTGAAGCCATTGCCGGTTATTATTCGCCTGAACGGAAGACTCATTGAATTTGAGGTGGCTGAGAGCTCAATTGCGACTGCTTTGCTGTAATTGGAGCATTGGATGATAGGAAGAAATCGTATTCTCCGGCATAAATAAGTATTTACAGGTATTCTTGTGCCGGGGATCAGAATAATATATAACTGAAATGAAACATATGGGGGTGCTGCTCATGAATATCAAGGATGCAGTAAGAACCTTATTATTTAAGGAAAAGCAACAGACTGCCAGGAATCAACTGCATAC